>JAUHXX010000024.1 GCA_030426825.1 Bacteroidia bacterium
CTACAACCTAGAAACAGAGAGTTCAAAGAAGCGAAAGGATTAGTTACTGCTGCTTACCAAAATCAACTGGAAAAAGAGTGGTTAGCAAAACTAAGAAGTTCACATAAAATTGAAATTCACCATGATGCGCTTTACGCCGTAGGTGATTAAATAATAATTATTGTTAAAGAAATTAAGCCAAATCAGTGCCTCTCATTGATTTGGCTTTTTTATATCTATTTTTGATTTGAATGCATAAATACTTTTTAGTCATAGTGACCGCTTTGAGCATATTCAGCTGTTCTTCAAAAGAGGATAAAGGCAAACTCATTGCTAAGGTTTATGATGAAGAGTTATATGATTCTGACATTGAGTGGATTTTAAAACAAACCCCAAAAGCAGACAGTGCAGAGGTTGCAGAAAACACCATTCAAGATTGGATAAATGATCAGATACTGGTTCATGAAGCCGCTAAAGATGAGGCGATCAATCAGGATGAAATCAATCGTAAAGTCGAGAATTTTAAAAACGATTTGATGATCATGCAATTGGAACAAAAGCTAGTGAACGAGCAACTTGACACAGTGGTTTCGCAGCAAGAAATTCAGACTTATTACAACGAACATCAAGCAGATTTTCAATTAAATGATTATTTGGTAAAAGTACTCTACTTAAAAATTCCAGTTGATGCACCAGATATCGATAAAATCGCAAAACAATACAAATTATACAACCCAACAGATATAGAAGAGATTGAAATTTACGCCAAAATCTATGCAAGTAACTTTTATTATGACGAAGAAAAATGGATCTACTTTGATGATTTATTAAAAGAGGTACCTTTGCAGGACATTAATAAAGACCGTTTTATAATGAAACGCTCTAAAACGCGTTTTGAAGAGGGCGGGTTTTATTACTTTTTAAATGTAATTGACTATAAATTGAAAAACTCAACTTCGCCCATGAGTTTTGAAAGTCAAAACATAAAAGAGAGAATAATTAATATGAGGGTGAAGGATTTAAGAGAGAAAATTAAACAAGATATTATTTCAAAAGCATATGATGACAAAGCCATTACACGCTATTAAACTATTAGCTCTTACATTTTGCTTTTCGGCAATTTGTGCGGTGAATCTTTCATTTGGACAAGGAAAAGTATTGGATAAAATCATTGCTAAAATCGGTGACGAGTATATTCTTCTATCTGATATAGAAAATCAAAAATTATCAATGCAGCAAAATGGCATGGACGTATCATCTGCTTCTGATTGCGACATCATTGAAGGATTGATGTACGAGAAACTATTGACCAATCAGGCTGTTTTAGACAGTATTGAAGTGAAGGATGAAGTGGTGAATCAAGAAATGGAAAGCCGTTTGAGAATTATTGCGGATCAAATTGGGAGTATTGAGCGGCTAGAAGAGTTTTATGGCAAGTCGGTAGCGCAAATTAAAGCCGAATTCTTTGACGTGATCAAGAAAAGAATGCAGGCTGAGCGTATGAAAGAATCAATTACTGAAGGCGTTGATGTGACCCCTAAAGAGGTAAAAGAGTTTTATGAAAGATTACCAAAGGATAGTATTCCGTATATCAATTCAAAAATCACAGTCGCCCAAATTGTGATGTATCCGAAGGTCACTGAACTTGATAAAAAGGTAGCGTTTAAAACAATCACTGAGGCATTAGAACGCGTTCAAAGTGGTGAAAGAACATTTCAAACTGAAGCTGTATTGACATCTGATGACCCAGGATCGAAGTTAGAAGGTGGGAATTTAGGTTGGCAATCGAGAGGAACCATGGTTCCTGAGTTTGAGGCAGAATTATTCAAATTAAAAAAAGACGAAATATCTCCAATTTTTGAAACACAATACGGTTATCATTTTCTTCAATTATTGAACCGTAAAGGAGACAATTATGAAGTAAGGCATATACTGGTTACACCAAAGGTGGACAAAAAGGCCCTGGTAAAAGCTAAGCAAAGAATTGATAGTATCTATGCCGAAATTCAGAAAGGGACAATCACTTTTAATGAAGCAGCTAACCAATTCAGTGAAGATGAAAATTCGAGCGGTAATGGAGGAAAAATTGTAAACCCATATACCGGAGATTATAAATGGGATTTACAAAACATCAATGAAATAGATCCTCAGATGTCACAGTTTATTGGGAGATTAGAACCAGGAGATTGTGCGCCACCATCTCTGTACGATAACTTCATGGAACAAAAACAAGGTGTTAGAATTGTTAAGTTGTTGAGCCAAACTAAACCTCACTTAGCGAATTTGACAGAGGATTATCAATTGATTCAAATGGCCGCCATGAACGAGAAAAAACAAAAAGTGATTGATGCATGGGTGCGCAGAAAAATTTCAGGAAACTACGTTTGGATGGAAGAAGAATTGGTTGGACGTTGTGAATTCAAATACGAATGGGTGCGCAAAGGCAGCTAATTGATCAAAAACTCTATCTTTAACGATAGATGTATTCAATACTTAAAATTTTATGTAAGCTCACTTTTTCTGCTTATTTCAGAAAAATAAAAGTGAGTGGTAAGGAACATATAAAGGGCAATGGGCCTTTTATTTTTGTAGCGAATCATCCATCAGCTTTCATGGACCCCATTGCCATTGCCATTTCAGTAAAAGAACCAGTTTACTTTTTAGCAGCTGGTGAATATATGGGCAAAGGAATCAAGTATAAATTCTTCAAACGCTTTTTGCACATGATTCCGGTTTATCGACCAGATACCATGCCTGGAGAAACGCACAAAAATGCTGCAGCCTTTGAAAAATGTATTGACCATTTATCTACCAAAAGATCAATTCTAGTTTTCCCTGAAGGTGTAAGTGTTACTGAGAAAAAAATCTTACCCTTAAAAACTGGGGTTGCCAGAATTGCAAGAGATACAGTATTAAGTGAAGGTGCTGAATTGAATTTACAGATTATTCCAATTGGATTAAACTACTCAGATCCGCACACATTTAGAAGTGACTTATTTATCAATATCGGTGAACCAATTATCGCAGCTGATTTTATAAGTCAACATGCTGAGGACGAGAAGCAAGAGGTGCGCGAATTGACACAGCACATTGAAAATCGAATGATTGATACCGTTCTGCATCAAGAAACATCTGATTTAGAAGATCTAATAGACAAAATCAATTCGACCTACACGAGAGATTTGAAATCAAAGCTTGGCGTTGCTTTTAAAGATCAAGACCGAGAATTTGAACTGAATAAATTAACCATTTCGGTTGTCAAACATTTCAAAGAAGCACAACCCGAAGCCTATACTGAAATGACTGGATTAATTGATGATTACGTTCAGAGCATTGAGAACCAAGGTATCAAAGACAAAGAAATTAGAAAAGTAAACAACAAAGTTCCTTGGTACTTGACCTTAGGCTACATCATTGGAGCCCCATTCTTCTTATTAGGATGGATTTGTAATTATTTACCCTATAAATTTAACGTGATCATTCAAAATAAACTAGGCTTTAAAGACAGTTTTAAAGGCTCAATGATTTTAGGCTTTGGCTTGGGTCTCTTTTTAATTTGGTTTATTCTGTGGACGATTCTAGCCTGGACATTAACTCCTCTCTCCTACTTCAGTCTATTAATTCCAATGGTTTTCTATTTAAGCGGAACATATGCTCTCCTCTACTTATCATCTATCAATTATATATTGAGAAGGATGAGATTAAGAAAGTTCTTAAAATCGAATCCTCAAATAGCGGATGATTTGCTTTCTAAAAGGTCAAATTTAATCAAGCGATTTGAAGATTTCAGATCGAAGTTTGATCAATCCAACTAAAAATAAATATTTTTTTTCCTAATCAAACCCCAGTAAAATCAATCACTTTGAAACAATATGTAAAAAATTATATACATGAAGTATTGTTTATTTAACATCTTGTCATATATTTGTGTCATCAAGTAAACATTTATTAACTAAAAATACTGCTCATGTCTTTACAAGAAAAAAAGGCCATTTTTAACATCATCAGTTCCATCCTTATCATGGGAGGCTACGTATATTACACTTTCGGTATTCATGCTGATGAAAATCTTCCCTTACAAAATGACGTTCAATTTTGGGCGCAATTCATTTTAACGTTTATGGTAGTGACCATCATCTTGAAAATTATTGCTCATATCATTTTCAGTATTGTTTTAGCAGGAATACATAAGGATGAAGATCTAGACTTTATGGATGACTACGACAAGTTAATTGAAATGAAATCTGACCGAAACGGCAATTACTTTTTCATCATAGGTTTTATTTGTTCATTTATTCCGGTTGCCATGGGTGAGCCCGTTTACTATATGTTCATCATTATGTTAACTTCGGGATTTATTGGTGGCACCCTAGGAGATTTATGGAAAATCTACTATTATAAAAGGGGGATATAATGAGTAAGGATCATATTTCAAATAATATCAGAAAACTGCGTTTTTTCAAAGATGAAATGACCCAGCAAGCCTTGGCAGATGAAATCGGTGTCACGCGCCAAACCATTGTCGCCATTGAAAAAGGAAAATACTCACCCACTTTAGAAATTGCATATAGAATCGCTCATGTATTTGAAGTTGAATTGAACGAAGTATTCAGCTACGATCACAGTAAAGACAAATACAAAAAGCGGAACCAAAAGAAATAATCATGACCATTCACGTATTAAAAACTGACTTGAAATCTCTTCAAGTTGTGACTACTATTGCCCCAATCCTAGATTTGCATCCCCAAATTATTTCTTGGAATGTGGCGCATGAAGACATAGATAACATTTTAAGACTCGAGTCAAATAACGACTTAAACGAAGTCGAAATCATTTCGCTTTTACACCATTACGGCATCCAAAGCGAGCCCCTAACTTATTAATTATGAAAGCATTTATATTCAAAAAATACGGAGACTTTGATTCAATAGAAATCATAGATAAAGAAATTCCAAGCCCCAAACCAAATGAGGTAATCGTCAAACAGAAATTCTCTTCGTTAAACGCTATGGAATGGCATTTATTTAGAGGAGTGACTATGGTAAAACTAAAATTGGGTTGGAGTAAACCCAAAGATAAATACCAAACCATTGGAGCTGACATTTCTGGAGTTGTTACCCAAGTAGGTGATAAAGTCAGCAATTTAAAAATTGGAGATGAAGTATTTGGTGAGGATTTTACTGGGGCGTATGCTGAATATGTTGCAGCAGATGCAAAAGCACTATATCATAAGCCGAAAGAAGTTAGTTTTGAACAGGCTGCGGCATCCCCGGTTGCTGGTCTCACCGCGCTGACCGGAATTAGAGAAATCTGTCAAATTAAAAAAGGAGATAAAGTATTGATTAACGGAGCATCTGGAGGTGTTGGTTCATATGCTGTCTTAATTGCTAAGTATTATGGCGCCGAAGTAACTGCTGTTTGCAGTCAAAAAAACTTTGAGCACGTGAAGGAGATAGGAGCAGATCAGCTCATAGATTATAATACGGAGGATTTTTGCACTCAGTCAAAAAAGTATGACGCCATTATTGAGGTAGCCGGTAATCGCACACCAAAAGAAATCAAACCTTTATTAAATGAGGGAGGGAAATGCGCCGTAATTGGATTCACATCTGCTAAACACATTTTGAAGTATATGTTTTCTTTCTCTAGAAAGATAAAAATGGTCAATCAAATCGCATCTCAAGATAATTTAAAAGAACTGGCAACCATTTTAGCATCAGGTAAAGCAGAAATGCCGATAACTGCCAGGTATAAATTAGCTGATATTAAAGATGGGATTAAGGCCTTAAGCAGCAGACGTACAGTTGGTAAAATGATTGTAGAAATTGAAAACAAATAAAAGCCAAAGATACTTTTAAAGAATTTTTATATTTATCATCATGAAGATTCTCAAAACTATGTTATTGGCACTTGCTTTTTTAAGTGTTACTACCAGCCATTCTCAAGACGAGTTTTTTGCGTTAATCGCTCAAAACCCAAACGCGGATTATGACTACCCAGGCTTCATTTGCCCACATTACAACTCTTATTTTGTAGAACCAACAATATCTAATTTAGGTTTACTTGGAAAAGTTAAAAAGGTAGAATATGCTGATGGAACGCTGCTAGAGTTTAACTCTAAAGGCAAAATAACCAAACAGGTCCAAGTATTCGACTCAAGTCCTGGATCTCGAACTACACTTTATAAATATAATGATCAGAATCAGTTAATATTCATGTCTAGCAAGAGTGAAGGATTCAGTGATGCCTCATTTCAAAAGCATTTAGAGTATTCTAAAACTGGTATAATAACCCAAACATTCATTCGAGATGAAGATACCACCATCACTAAAATCACTGAAGATCAAATATACAACAGCAGAAGAAGTGTAACTAGAAACTCAATGGGTTTGATTGTGAAAAGCGGGGAATCTACTTATGAGTATGATGGTAGAAAAAGACTGATTAAAATTAAAAGCTCTGGTTCAGTTGAAAATAGGTATTACAATGAAAACAATACGCTATCTAGAATTGAATATAAGGAGAAAAATAAAGAAACATATGTGAGTTTTAGGTATGATCCTAAAGGCAAATGGATTCGTGAAAAATCTACAAAAGTGGTATTTGGAAATTCAAGAGTTAATATCGATAATTTGATAACGCTAGAGTTCGATTCTAAAGGCAATTGGACAACTATGGACATCAAGGACAACAAAGACAGTAGGTTCAGCAAGAAGCATACACGAGTTATAACCTACTATTAATCCTCAACCATGGTTAAAACCACGTTCTTAAAAGACATGTCGTAAGTGGAATAATCGATCATACCTGCAGTCACTAAAATCTGCCGATTGTTTATCCATTTCAAAGACATTGGTCCCCAATTCAATGGGTCTATGTGGCCCACTTCAATAATTTCGTCATTTTCTAAAGAATAAAGTTCGAATCCATTGTCAGTAAAAGCCGCCTCTAAATCTGTGTTTCCAGTAAGCACCCATTTTTGATCTGGTGAAAAAGTAGGACGTCCACTCATCTCAGACATTTTCCCTGTCTTCTTACTTACTAAGACTGACCAATGAAATTCATAGCCAGTAGCGAACAGCTCCCAAAAATCTGAACCATTCACATCACCTTGAAAAGAATAAAATGCACAATCAATATCATCATCATTCAGGAAAGGAATGTCCTCTAAAACAACGAGTCCGTTCTTTACAGTTTCAAAAAGTAATGAATCACCGTTTCTAGATACTTTAGAAAAAAATTGCATTAAGGAATCCTCCTTTAACCAACTCCTAACAATCTTGCCTTGATTCAAATCGTTGGTCGCTGTATCTTGAACTAAAAACTTCTGATTACCCATCCACAAAAAACTATCAATTGGTTCATTCGTAATTAAGGAATCTTCTTGAATAATAATTGAACTGTCAGTTTCTTGTGTAAATTCAGATTGCTCATGAGCCTGCTCACCACAAGAACTCAATAGAATTGTAAAAATGATTAATAGATCGCTTCGCATAGTTAAAAATAAGATTATCTAGCTTTCTGCTAGCTCAGTGCTCGGTTTCTTTTTCAATTGTGTCAATCCAAAAACCAAAAAGAAAAGCAAGCCTGATACTGAAATCATAGCACCAGTGATACTGACATGTAACATCACAGCACCAATAAACCCAATAATTACTGCTAAAACTCCAAAACCACAGGCTATAAAAATCATGGCTAGTAGTTTTTTAGTAATTAACTGCGCTGTCGCCGCGGGGATGATTAAAAATCCAACTACTAGGACAGCCCCTACCACCTCAAAAGACACGACCGTCACCAAAGAAACCAAGCCCATCATCACATAATGCCATTTGCGCATATTCACACCCAGGGTTAATCCGTAATCTTCATTGAATGAAAGCAATTTAAAGCCCTTGAATCCGAACCAAACGGCAAACACAACAACGCAGGTGGCAAATAATTCTACATAAAAAGCTCTTGGACCGAGGTACAAATTGCCATCAACAATTACCTTATCTAAATTGATCAATCCAATATCTCCGTATAAAACACATTCCATATCAATGTCCACATTTCCTTTGAACCAACTTGAAATCATAATCATCCCAATAGCGAATAACAAGGTGTAAGTTATTCCAATTGAAGCGTCTCCCTGAATTTTAGCTTTTTTGCTCAACCATTCTATTAATAATGAAGTGAGTACTCCTGTTAAAGCTGCTGCAATTAGTAATAACGGAGACGTTCTATCACCGCTGAAGTAATAGGCCACGACAATACCGGGCAAAACAGAATGAGAAATGGCGTCTCCCACCATAGACATCTTCCTTAATACCAAAAACACTCCTAGTATGGAAGCGTTAATCGCAACCAAACTGGCAGTTAATATGATAAATAAGTCACTCATTTTATAATCATTCTTTCCTCTATCTCATACATTTTTACTACGAACTTTTCGATAATCGAGAATCGAAAATCGAAAATTCGAAATCCAAAATCGTCCTAATAATCCTTCTCTGGTATACCCGTTATTCCTAATTCTTTTTCTAATTCTTTTTCTAATTCTGGTGATATAATGTGTTCTATAGCCTCCGCGCCCGAATGCACGTGATCAGTATCGATAGAAGTCCGTTTCAATAAATACTGCTCCCAAAGTCGGTGCAATCTTACAATTCGTTTCGCTTCGCGCTTTCCGGCTTCGGTGAAGTAAAACAAATCTTCATCTTTTAAAATAAAACCGTATTTATTCAAGCGTTTGAGACCTTTTAGCAGTGAGTCCGTCTCGAATTTTCTTCTTGTAATAATGTCTGAAATTGTTAATCGGTCGTTCAAATCTTCTTGTAATCCCTTTTTCTCTTGGATATGATAGATGGCCTTTAAAATATTTTCATGCAATATCTTCAATCGATTATTTCGGGCGCGTCTGAATCTGGAAATCACTCCTCTTTTTGGTGCAAATAAAATGGATACCCCAATAGCAACCGATAAAAACACAACCACCCAAGGTCCGGTTGGCATCCCCGTTTCAGCATATGAGACATAAGCCCCTCCAATACCTGAAAGAACTGAAATTAGAACCGCCAAAAGAATGATAAAATTGAGTTTATGCGACCACAAACGAGCCGCAGCAGCCGGCGTCACAATTAATGCTGACATCAAGATCACTCCTAAGGCTTGAATTCCAGATGCAATGGCCAATACTGTTAAGGAAGTAATTAAAAATTCTATCAATCTAACTGGAAGTCCAACGGATTTCGCAAAATCTGCATTAAACGAAACCATTACAAAAGCCTTATAAAAGAACACAATGGCAGCAAAAATGATTAGAAAAATAAAGGCAAAAACCGCTATTTCATCTTTATTAATTGCCGCAGCTTGTCCGAATAGAAAATTGTTTAAACCTGAATGCTGACCCGTTCCGTTTGACTGGATATAGGTCAATAGGACAATACCAAAAGCGAAAAAACTGGACAACACAATTCCAATGGCCGAATCTTGTTTGACTTTACTTTTATTCACGATAAGATCTATGGCATAAGTTGCAATCCAACCAGTCAAAAAAGCCCCAATTAACAAATAAGTAATGTCTTTAGATCCAGAAAACAGAAAACCAAGGCACAAACCTGGCAAGAGTGCATGCGCAATTGCATCACCTATTAAAGCACGCTTTCGTAAAAAGGCGAAGGTTCCAATCATGGCAGATGATGCATTGATAAATATCATACCCAAAACCACGTAAATGACGTTGGGATCTTTAAATGATATGAAATCTATGAATGTTTGCATGTTGGTTTTTTCTCATTCGATTTTCGATTCTCGATTCTCGATTTTCGTTCCTGACGATCATTTCGCCTTCGCTCAATTTGATGTCAGGATCCCTTCGGGATTTTCGTTATTCGTCATTCGATTCTTGCTTCTTGGTTCTTGATTCTTGGTTCTTGTCTCTTGATTCTTGGTTCTTGCTTCTTGCTTCTTGATTCTAGATTCTTTCTTCATGCTTCTAATCTACAAATCCACGTCTTTTTCTCTAATCGGGAATTCTGTTTTACGGATGAGTTCAACGACTTTGGCTAGTAACGTAAGTTGACCTCCATAGGCATTAGAGAGGTTTTCTTTAGTCAGTACTTCTTGTAGGTTTCCTTTGGCAATTAAGCGGGTATTCAGTAATACCAAGTAGTCAAAATACTCAGATACCGTCTGTAAGTCATGGTGAATAATCAATACAGTTTTGCCCTCAGCTTTCATTTCTTGCAAGAGGTTCAAAATCGAACTTTCAGTCGCGGCATCCACCCCTACAAATGGTTCGTCCATCAAATAAACATCTGCCTTTTGAGCTAAGGCTCTGGCTATAAAGACACGCTGCTGTTGCCCTCCTGACAATTGAGAAATTTGACGGTTTTTAAACTCAGTTAAACCTACTTTTTCAATGCATTGATTAGCAATTTCGATATCTGCCTGATTTGTGCGCTTAAGCAAGTTCTTTTTGCGATATCTTCCCATCAACACCACATCAAATACTGAGGCCGGAAAATCCCAATCAACGGACTCACGCTGCGGTACATAGGCCACTTTTTCTCTAACCTCATCTAAAGGTTTATCAAAAATCTTAATGAATCCGCTTGATGGTTCTAACAAACCCATAATTGCCTTCAGCAACGTGGTTTTCCCCGAGCCATTTGGACCGATTACTCCGATAATTTGACCTTGAGGTAATTCAAAATCAATATCCCACAATACCGGCCCACCGTCATAGGAAACCGTAAGGTTGTGAACTTCTATTGAAACTTGATTTTTCATTTTAAACCTTCTGATATTGCCAATGCATTTGCTTTGATCATGCCGATATAGGTTCCGGCATCAGTATCGGGTTCTCCTAAAGCATCCGAATACAAAGGTCCTGCTAACTGAACTTCAAAGCCTTTCGCCTTGCATCCATCCACAATTGATTGAGCTGTTTTTTCTGAGGTAGAAGTCTCAATGAAAATTGATTTTAATTTGTTATCAATAACGAAATCTACCATATCTGCAATGTCCTTCAGTCCTACTTCTGATAAGGTTGAAACCCCTTGAATTCCCTTAACAATGACATCATATCTTTTCCCAAAATATGAAAAAGCGTCATGCGAGGTAACCAATATCCTCTTCGCAGAATCAATCTCACTTAACTGCCTTTGAATTTCAAGATCTGCAGCATTGACCTCTTTTTCATAAGCCTTAAAATTTTCCTTAAAATAATTTGCTGAATTCGAATCTATTTGTCCCATTTCATCCGCTACATAAGCCAAACCAGATAACCAAATAGATGGATCAAACCAAAAATGTGGATCAAGTGCATCATCAAAATCAGCTGACTTGATAATATAGGACTCATCAATTCCATCTGATATGAAAATCACTGGTTTCTCTTTGCCGTATTTGTCCAACATATCAGCCATCTTCCCTTCAAGGTGTAAGCCATTTGCAATAATCACATCTGCTTCATCCAGCAATTCAATATCACGCGGAGTTGGTTTATAAATATGTGGATCAGTTCCAGGTCCCATTAATGCAGTTACCTCACAGCTGTCACCAACAATATGGCTTACGCAGTCTTCTATTATCCCAGTTGTTGCCACAATATGCAATGGACCTCGGCGTTCTGCGCTTGCATCATCTAATCTGCATGAAACCAAGGCAAAAAGAACAGCACTGATAAAAATTACTTTTTTCATTTTATTTCTGAATGAATTTGACATAGATATTTTCGGCAACTTTTTTAGACAAGCTCAATTCTCCATTCCCTTCAAGTTTTACCCTGATAGATTCATCAAAAGCAACTCGTTCTAAAATCTCAATTTTACTTCCCAAATTCAATTTTATACTATCTAAATATTGTAATAGGTCCAGTGAATCTTCGCTCACCTGCACCACCTCAACTTTTGATGATATGGCTGTTTCGCTTAGAAGTACTTTAGATTCTAAATAATCGATATTCCCATCTTTATCTGGGATGGGATCTCCATGCGGATCAACTTTCGGATAATTTAAAATATGATCAATCCCGTTTATCAATTTTAAAGATTGAATGTGCTCTAATTGCTCGGCTACATCATGTACCTCATCCCAACCAAAATTCAACTTGTTCACCAAAAATGTTTCCCATAATCGGTGTTTACGAATAATATGGATGGCAATTTTTTCACCTTTTTTGGTTAAGCTGCATCCTTTATATTTTTCATAGGACACCAATTTTTTATCTCCCAATTTCTTGAGCATATCGGTGATTGAAGAAGCCTTTGATTCTAACTTCTCTGCCAGTCCGTTAGTACTGACTTTAATTTTGTCTTGACCTGATAGATGAAAGATTTCTTTCAAATAATTCTCTTCAGCCTGTGATAATGCGCTAACCTTAGTCATTCTTCTTTCTTTCTATTTGCCATCTTAATCCTAAAAACACTCTGCGTGTTTGCAAAGGCCCATAAGCATAAGATGTATCAAAACTATCTCCATAAGGATTTGATGGGTCGATTAGTGGTGAATCCTGGGTATAATTAAAGATGTTCTTTAATCCAGAATAAATTTCTAATCCAATTTTATTAAATGTTTTTGTTACTTGGAAATGCTGAACTGTGAACCAAGGCGAAACATCAGGTCTTGCAAACTCATCTGCAAAAGTCGGTAGCTTTTGAGGCCCCATCACTTTCCCAATCCAATTGAAACTTAATCCGGCCTTTTTCCACGAATAAGTCAATCCAAAAGTGGAAGAAAACTTAGGTGCAAAAACTTGTTGCACTTTCTCAATATTTCCATCATCATCTTCAACTTTCTCAAACACATCCATAAATGTTGCCCCCATTCTTAGTCTTAAAGGAAATTTAAAGGAATGATTAACAGCAAATGAAACTCCTCTGGTAATACCATACCCCGCTAAGTTGTCATAAACGATTAGGTCAGGATCTTGATCATAATCTGGGATGATCTTGTTCTGAAAATAGGTATAGAAAACATCTACATCAAAATTCCCATAACCCAACACTGTATAAGTATGGTTCAAGTTTAGCGTAACGTTATGCGAACGCTCCGGCTTTAATTCGTTCAGAATAACCACATCTCTTGATCCAGATACAAAGGCGTGATCTTCTGTGAACAAATGCACCTGTCTAAATCCGGTGCCGTAATTGAACCTAAAAGCAGTAAATGCACCAAACTGTTTTTTAAAGCTTAATCGAGGCGAAAAAATAAGTCCGTGATTTTTATGGTAATCTAATCGAGCACCTCCCAATAATTTAATTTGATCGGTCACATCCCATTCGTCTTGAATAAAGATACCGGGTACGTAGTCGTTTTCGTCTGTTTGAGATGGTGTATTGTCTGTATAGATATTGTATCGATTCGCCAATCCGGCAATTAAATAGTGACGCTTTTTAATTTTCTGTGACCAGATTAAATTACTGAAAAACACCTGTTGCAGCGCCTCGTAACTTACATCACCATACCATGAATCTTGACGGTGACTGTTCGCCGAAAAATCTAGTTTTAGGTTTCTACTTTTTAATGGAAAGATATAAGATCCTAACACCTCAAATCGCTCAGTTTTTATACTCTCACCATAAACCGTGCTGCTTCCTCTATCAGACTTTTCCCAATCCATAACTCCTCCAAATCGGTCTTCATTATAATACCGGCCGGCAAGTGAAAAAACGGTTTGATCTTTCTTATTATTGATTTGCCATTTGTTAAAAACAGAAAGCCTATTGTTTAAAGGGATATCGGTAAAATTATCGCCGTTGTTATCGATACGTAAATCATTGAAATAATAATCACCGCTCAAAGTGGTAAACACCCGTTTTCCAATGCGTGGAGTAATTGCGAAGTTTGTTTTTAATTCTTGATGAGAATTGTAGTTGGTCTCGACATCAATTAAAGGTGCTTTTTCAGGAGTTTTTGTGATGATATTGATTACTCCTCCAACCGCTTCTGTTCCATACAATGTGGATGATGGACCTTTCACTATTTCAACACGATCTATTATTGAAGTGGGAACACCGTTAAAGCCATAAACGGATGATAAACCTGAAACTATCGGCATCCCGTCAATTAACACAAGAGTATAAGGCCCTTCCATTCCGTTAATATGGATATCATTGGTTCCACAAACACCACAGTTAACCTGTTCTTGAACGCCGTTCACTGTTTCAAGAGCATCAATAATAGAATTCACTGGAGATGATCTGAAAAAGCTTTGCGATAACACTTCAATTTTCACTGGTGACTTGGCGACAGAAGTTTCTCGCATTGTTCCGGTCACCACAACTTTGTTTAAGTTGAAATGATCTTCAAGTTCTATTTGCAATGGTTCAAAGTCTTTTCGAACATCAATACTCATCTGAAAATCTTTAAAACCAACTGACGAAACTTTGATTTCATAAGCACCATAAGCTACATTCTCAAAAAAGAAACGTCCTTCGTCATCTGAAATCACTCCTTTTTCAGTTGGTAAAAGCAGCACTTTTGCATAAGGAACAGGCGTACCGTCTGATTTCACCACCCCTTCTATCATCCTCTGAGAGAAAGCGTTAATTGCGAACAAGCTAATAATAATGACAGTAAATATTTTCACTAACAATAATTTTTCAATTCAAAAATACAAAATTATTTTTAGACAAGCCTAAAATATTATTTTTAAGCACCCTTAAAACCTGATATTTTCATCAAAATTGACAAGCTAATAAATTCAAAACCCTATCTTTGCGCCGAATTAACAATTGAAATAAACGTAATGGCTACAAATAGAACATTCACAATGATTAAGCCTGAAGCAGTTGCTGCAGGTCACGCTGGAAAAATTATAGACGCAATTATCGCTGCAGGATTCGAAATCAAAGCGTTAAAATTGACTCAATTATCTGCTGAAAGAGCCGGTAAATTTTATGAAGTACACAAAGAACGTCCATTTTATGGAGAGTTGGTTGAGTACATGTCAAGCGGACCTATTTATGCTGCGGTATTAGAAAAAGACAATGCTGTTGCAGATTTTAGAGCCTTAATTGGTGCTACTGACCCAGCTGAAGCAGCTGAAGGAACAATCAGAAAGAATTTCGCTAAATCAAAAGCTGAGAATGCAGTTCACGGATCTGACTCAGATGAAAACGCTCAAATAGAAGCAGATTTTCATTTTACAGCTGCTGAAATTGTAGGATAAAAAATTCCTTAATGGATTGAACCACGCTTTTTAAGCGTGGTTTTTTTTTGTCTTAATCCATTTTGTTCAACTCACGTTTTCTTTTCATCACTTCAAAAGAAAAACGGTAACTCCCTTTTATATTCAACATAGCAGACATTGGAGAATCCCCTTCAGGCGGAATAAAGTTGAAATTATCTGTACTATGAATATACATTGGACCTACATTAAATGTCCAATTCCATTTTTTTTCTGTGAAAAAGGTAAGCCCTACTACAATAGCATGCTGATAAACTGGTAAACGCCAGGGAGTATTTAAATAAACACCTTTATAGGCAATCATAAAGCGTTCTGAAGCTCGTTTTACTTTCCAAGGATAAACATTCAAACCAATTCCACATGCTGGAAATCCACCTCCTATTTCTAGTTGTAAATGGGGATTGACGAAATGTTCAAAACTTCCACCAATGAATCCACTAGTTCCGCCTACATTTACCGAAATACTACTTTTATAAAGCCCCCCAAATTCTGTTGATTTCAAATCTGCTACTGTGGCCGAGTCAATCTCATTTTGCCCCCAAGAAAAGAGGCAACTAAAAGTCATTGCTATCAATAAAACACTTTTCATTCGACAGGAATCTCTTTGAATTTTTTCTGGACAGCAAACTTATCTCCCTTCCAAACCAAATCTAATAAAGGAAACTCAAATTGATTTTTATCTATGGATAGGTAAACATTCACAAACCCTCCATTTCGAGGAAGAACAAATTTAAATTGTGCATTTTGATCTTTCGTTTCTGGATACTTTTTCAAGAATTTCTTCTTCATTTTTCTCAAATGGCGCACCATTTTCTTCAAGGGAAAAATTTGCGTGGTGACTTCAATTGAATCTGTTGAATTAAATTCAAAAAAACTACACTCGTAACTACATATCGGAGCGCAATTATCTGAAGTAACACCAACCAGGTCATTCCCGCTATCCATTTTCCACATGGCCATTTCATAATCAGGACCATATCCACCACTAATTCGAACAAAATTACCGTCTAAATCTTTGGTCTTGTAAAAGTATAATTTGCCTTGATCAAAATTCACCTCCTCTTGCGTTTCCATTATCTTCATTCCCAACAATCGTTCGGCATACATATGAATTGAAGCATAGGATTTTTTAGAATAGTCTTGAGCAAAACTCGCGCTAATCACGAACAGAAACAATATGAGCAAGTACTTTCTCATTAATAAGCTTCTTTGATTTCATGATACAATTCCTCCACAAAGAAATTTGTTTTATTCCAACCCAACTTGATAATTGGATATTCAATTTCATCTGCTCCTAAAATTAAATTAACATCCATGGATGTTCCTTTTTGAGGGAATACAAAACGTAATTGATTGTCTTCAGAGTAGTCGAAATCCCCATACTTTTTCAGTCCTTTTTGATACATTACTTCTTGATGTGCTAGCATTTCATCCCAAGGAAAAAGTTCATCTCCTGCATCCGAGTATTCTTCTCCATTACAGTAATAGAAATTAAAAGTATAATCGCAAGCAGGCCCACAACCAACTGCCATTCTTCCAACTAAATCTAAGCCATCTGCCATTCTAAACATCACATATTCTATCCAGCCTTCCATTCCCCCTCTAATACTCACAAATCCACCTTTAACATCTTTGGTTTCATAAAACAAATGGCATTTTTCTTTTGGATCATTCCAATCTATTTGATCTTGTTTATCCACGATACATGCATCCTCAAAAAACTCAGCATAGTCATCAACATTCCAACCTGATGGTTCAATATTAACTTCTTCTGAGCTTGTAAGTGCTGTTTCATCACTTGTTGAATCCTCAATATTGGTAGTAAATTCAGCACTCTCACTCATTTCTTTATCCTCTTGTGAATTTGATTCACCACAAGCAAAAAATAGTAGACAAATTGGGATGTAGATTAATTTTTTCATTGATTTGATTTTGAACTTGCTATTAGGTCAGTACTCCAAGCTTCAGGCTTTGCATTAAACCAGTCTTTTACTTTGGGCCAAACCATTCCAAACAATTCAGTTTGGCGATAAGCATCTAATGAAGATTGTGCATCCCAAGTACTGTAGGTAAAAAACACTCCCGAAGCCTCCTTATCTCTCAACAACCTCACTTCTGAGCAACCTGGCTGAGCAGCTATTTGATCTTTAATATCAGAAAAAAACGCTTGAAACTCGTCACAACGATCAAGTTTGAAGGTCATTTTAACAATTCGTTGAATGGCCATAATCTATTCTTTCGGAAACAATGATTCTATATTATCTTTCGATCCTTTTGGATGAAACTCAATCCGAATAACGTCCTTCACATGTAACCCCAACAAAGATGCTGCTCCTCCTCCATTACCCTGAACGCCCTTATTAATCGCAATTTCTAAAAATCCGTTATCATTGAAAATCGCCAATTTTTCGCCCATGGGAACGTCATAGTAATTGCTTGAAATGTTTTCAATGAAATAGCGCGAATTTTTGAAATAGATGGTAAACGGATTCCCGGCGCCAACTTCGTTAAACAATCTCTCCGTGATATTCACAATCAAATTCCCGTATTTATCTTCATGGATTACCGTTCCTTTTATCAAATCTTTTTGAATCGTAGGTTGGGTGGTAAAAGCCTTTCTGATATTCGGGAAGTCTTCGCCCATTGTTTTAGGATCTGTACCATTTGACAAAGCCACTATTGCGGGAACATAAATATTTCTTGTAGGGAATCTCAATTGGGCCTTAGCGCTAAAATCATCCAACCGAATGATTGACTCTGCCTCTTCAAAATTGTTTAACAAAGAAAAAATACCGTTATCGCAACCAATCAAGAATTGATTTTTCAATTTCATAATGAGTGGGTACAAATTATTTTCTCCACTCCCTATTGAAATATGAGGTAAGCTATCTACACCTAAAAAATGAATTGTTCCGTCTGGAAAATCATCCATCACATTATTCACATAATAGGCGGCCTGCGCAATATTAAATGGTTGAACGTCATGAGAAATATCAACGACTTGACAATGATCTATTTTAGATAATAATTGCCCTTTTAACGCAGCAACATAATGGTCTTTTAAACCGAGATCCGTTGTAAGGGTAATTATTCTCATTTTCTATTTTTCGCTACGTTTGACAAATTAACCAATAACGTGGTATACAAGCGAGTTTTTTTTAATTTTAACCAAAATTAATTTTAATTTTTACTCCATTTAGTCAATTGAAAATAATTAATTAACATTTTGCAAGAGAAAATTATTGAAATCACGGGTATTGATCCAGTTATTATACTTGGTGTAAACGATCAAAAATTGAAAGTAATCAAGAATTATTTTCCAAAACTAAAAATCGTTTCTAGAGGAAATCAGTTGAAGGTACTCGGTGAACCTGAGGTTATTGAAGCTTTTGAACAAAAGTTTGAACTGCTATTGAAGCATATCAACCGTTATAATGCCTTGACAGAAGGCAATATTGAGAATTTAATGTTGCAAGATGAAAAGACCATTCCATTCAAAGATCACGGAGAAATAATTGTTCATGGTAACGGAGGTTCTGCGATAAAAGCAAGAACTGCCAACCAACGAAAGCTGGTAAAAGCCAGCCAAGAGAACGACATGGTTTTTGCCATTGGTCCAGCAGGAACAGGTAAAACTTATACTTCTGTGGCCTTAGCGGTTAGAGCATTGAAAAACAAAGAAGTTAGGCGAATTATTTTGACCAGACCAGCTGTTGAAGCTGGAGAAAATCTTGGATTTTTGCCTGGGGATTTACGCGAAAAGTTGGATCCTTACATGCAGCCTTTGTATGACGGATTACGGGATATGATTCCAGCTGAAAAATTAGCGGAATATGTTGAACACGGCATTATAGAAATTGCACCTTTAGCCTTTATGCGTGGTAGAACCTTGGATAAAGCTTTTGTAATTTTAGATGAGGCACAGAATACCACTACCGCTCAGATGAAGATGTTCTTAACAAGAATGGGACAATCGGCTAAATTCATTATTACGGGTGATTTAACCCAAATTGACTTACCTAGAAATCAGAGTTCAGGACTCGTAATGGCTTCAAATTCATTGAAAAACATTGAAGGCATTGGAATCGTGGAACTGGATGAAAATGATGTGATTAGACATAAACTCGTAAAGAAAATTATTCACGCCTTAAAGGACGTATAATTGCTATTAAAAACTTCGTCTTATTGTGAATAAAATTCTGGAATAATCGGGGATTTTCGAACTAACTTTGCGCATACCTTAATTCGAACGCAATGAATGCAGTAAAGTCAACAACTTTTAATTTTCCTGGTCAAAAATCAGTTTATAACGGTAAAGTCAGAGATGTCTATTTTCTAGAAAACGATTTGTTAGTCATTGTGGCCTCTGATCGGATATCTGCATTCGACCATATTTTGCACGAGGCCATTCCTTATAAAGGACAAGTATTGAATCAGCTGGCTGCTAAAATGCTAAAAGCAACTGCCGACATTGTTCCGAACTGGTTATTAGACACACCTGACCCAATGGTTGCTGTTGGTCATCACTGTGAGCCCTATAAAATAGAAATGGTCATTCGCGGATACATGTCAGGCCATGCTGCTAGAGAATACAAGGCAGGACGAAGATTGCTTTGCGGAGTTGAAATGCCTGAAGGCATGAAAGAGAACGACAAGTTTCCTTCACCAATTATCACACCAGCAACTAAAGCTGAAGAAGGGCATGATGAAGACATTTCTCGCGAAGAAATCATTGCTCAAAACATAGTTTCAAAAGAGGAATATGAGCAATTAGAAAAGTACACTTATGCCTTATTTGAAAGAGGAACACAGCTCGCTGCAGAGAAAGGTCTAATTCTGGTTGACACCAAATATGAATTTGGGAAAAAAGATGGTAAAATCTATTTGATAGATGAAATTCACACGCCAGACTCTTCACGTTATTTTTATGCTGATGGTTATGAAGAGCGCCAAGCTAAAGGAGAAAAGCAAAAACAACTTTCTAAAGAGTTTGTTAGAGAATGGTTGATTGCACATGATTTTCAGGGATTGGATGGCCAAACTTTACCGCATATGCCTGAAGATTTTGTAAACTCCGTAACGGAGAGATACATTGAATTGTACGAAAAAATCATTGGTGAGAAATTCGTAAAAGCTGATAACTCAGACATAGAAAATAGAATTGAAAAAAATGTTTTAAACAATTTACAGCATGTCGGGTAACCCGCAGGAATAGAAGACGACATGAGCTTAATAGAAATAAAAAAATGGAATGATCAACTTCTCGATTAATTTGCCTGAAGACCAAGAAGCATATCACAAATTTGGAGAAACTAGTCCTTGGCCAAATTATGATGAATAATCAACCCAAATAAAACACTATGCAACAATCCAAATTCCTTAGAACGAATAAAATTATTTACTTGGCTTTGCTCGTTGGCATGCTGTTGTTTGCTGGAATCGCGTTTTTCCTAAACGAAAATAATCGCGTCTTAAAAATCGACTCAGAGAATGCCTTCTCCTTTGTTGTACCTGTTGTATTACTTGGTGGTATTGCTGCCAGCAAGTTCATGTTCAACACCTTGATGAAGAAAATGGAACATGCTAAAAGTTTACAAGATAAAATTGGCATTTACACTTCAAGTTCTCTAATCCAATATGCATTAATTGAAGGTCCCGTGCTCCTTTGCATTGTTACCTTCATGATGTCTGGTAACTTGTTCTTCATCATATTTATGTTTGCCGGCGTTCTTTACTATTTGAGCTTAATGCCCAACCCAGATAAAATTGCTAAGCAAATGAACCTTAGCTATGACGAAAAGGGCGAA
>JAUHXX010000025.1 GCA_030426825.1 Bacteroidia bacterium
AGTAAATCCTTTTGCAGTGCAAGAAATTGCTGATTCCCTAAAAGGTAGTGGAGTTGAAATCTTAGTTAAAAACCCTATTAATCCAGATTTGAACTTATGGATTGGAGCAATAGAACGACTTCAAAATATGGGCTTAACAGATGTTCATGCTATTCATAGAGGATTTTCATCCGTCATGAGTCGCAAATACAGAAATGACCCCATGTGGGAAATTCCTTTGGCCTTGAAGCGAAGTATGCCTGAAATTAAAATGATTTGTGATCCAAGCCATATCACCGGCAAAAGAGACATGTTATTTGATGTTTCTCAAAAAGCTATGGATTTGATTTATGATGGATTAATGATTGAATCTCATATAGATCCTGAAAATGCCTGGAGTGATGCTGACCAGCAGCTAACACCTGAAGCGCTTAATGAATTGTTGTCAAATTTGATTCTGAGAGATGAAAGCGCTGATAACGAGAAAGTGATTCATGATCTACAAGATTTAAGGGGAAAAATCAATGATATTGATGACCAATTACTTCAATTAATATCCACCAGAATGCAAGTAGCTGAACAAATTGGGACCTATAAGAAAGCAAATGGAATCACTATCTTACAACCGAATAGATGGGATGAAATCAAAAAACTTCAAATTGAAATCGCAGATAAAACTGGATTATCAGAAAAGTTTATTACTAAATATCTTGAAGCAATCCATCAAGAGTCAATTCGTCATCAAACGGCGATAATGAATAAGAAATGAAGATTAAAGTCAAATCGGATTTCAAAGTAAGTAATGTGTTAGCGCCTGCAAGTAAGAGTTATGCTCAACGGGCACTATTTGCTGCTGCTTTGTGTGACCAGGCCACGCAATTGAAAAATTTGGGGAACAGTGATGACGTCTTGCACATAACTGAAATTATTCAGCAATTAGGAGCAAAAGTCACTAGAGAAGGACATATCGCGTTAATTGAACCGCGAATTAATCCGCCTCAACAAGTGCTAAACTGTGGGGAATCGGGATTAGGTATAAGATTATCTACTTCAATTGCAACCACGTTTGGGACAGAATTTTCAATTGAGGGATCTGGCAGTTTAACGAAAAGACCCATGCATGAATTCGCAACGTTTTTACCCAATCTTGGTGTGAATTTTTCTTCAAACGAGGGATTTGTTCCGCTTAAAGTATCTAATCTATTGAAAGGTGGTAGAACTACCATTGACGGTTCTATTTCTTCACAATATCTGTCAGGACTATTGATGGCGTTGCCATTGGCTCAAGAAGATTCCATGATAGAGGTTAAGAATTTAAAGAGTATACCTTACGTTGAAATGACCTTAGCGCTTTTAAAGGATTTCGGAATAGAGATTCATAACGAAGATTTTAAACGATTCTCAATTAAAAGTGGGCAAAAATATAATAGTCCGAAAACCTATCAAATTGAAGCTGATTGGAGCGGAGCTGCATTTTGGATTGCTTATGGAGCAATTGCAAATCCGATAGCAATTCAAGGCTTGAATAAAAACTCATTACAAGCTGACCGTGCAATCATGGAGGTTTTGGATCAAACCGGTGTTAAATACAGTTGGACTAATGATGTTTTACAAATCCAACCATCCGAATTAAAACCTTTTGATTTTGATGCCAACAATTGCCCTGATTTGTTTCCGATTCTAACTACTTTAGCAGCCTCTATTTCAGGTTGTTCTAAAATTCATGGCGTGAATCGATTAACACATAAAGAAAGTAACCGTGCCCAAGCCATCAAAAAAGAATTTCATAAATTAGGGTTATCTATTGAAATAGAACAAGATACAATGCGTATAAATGGAATTACTTCTTTGAAATCGGCTAGTGTTCAGTCTCACAATGATCATAGAATGGCCATGAGCCTTGCGATTGCAAGTTGTTTGACCACTGATAGCATAGAAATAGAAGAAGCAGAAGCTGTAGCCAAAAGCTACCCTGATTTTTGGAAAGTAATTGAAAATCATGGCAGTTAATTAATGGGATTCTTTAATTCTAATAGCGATAATCCAATTGACAAAGTAAAGTTTGATGTCACCAGAAATATGTTCACGTTTCTGGTTATTGTTCTGACTGTTTTAGGAACCATTAATTTAATTCAAGGCGACATCAACATGTATCCGATATTAACAGGTGCAGGCATATGTTTGATTGTTTTAATTTTATTGTTCCAATTCAAGAACTATAAGTTGGCTGCATCTGTGGCCATGTTGCTTGGTTTTGGTATGACCATCTTTAATATGATGGTGACCTCAAATTTTGGACATTTTGTAGATTTTTTCTGGATTATTTCAGTTGCAGTTTATGTGTTTTTTGTACTCGGAAAAATCACCGGAATCATTAATTTATTTGCCAATATTGCAGCCGTAGGAGTCATTCTGTACCTGGATAGAGTTGGAGAAATCACCAGGGTATTTAAAGAATTCACCGATTATTCTCAGATCAATTTTACAGTAAACATCCTTTTATCGGGGGTGATTTTTTCTTATTTAATTATTCAAGTAATTAATGCACTTCGGTTTACTGAAATCAACTATGTTGAAGCCAACGTTGAATTGTCTAAATCAAACGAAGAAAAAACAGTAATGTTAAAAGAGATTCATCACCGAGTAAAAAACAATCTTCAGGTGATCACCTCCTTATTGCGATTGCAGTTGCATGACGTTGAAGACGAATCTACTAAACATCATTTTACCGATTCAATTAACCGTGTTTCAGCAATGGCAATGATTCATGAGCGTATGTATCAAACCGAATCATTAACTGAAATTGATTTAGAATCTTATCTAGACGCCTTAGTCAGTGATTTAATTTCTTCTTATGCAGTCAACCTTAAAGTAGAAACTTCAATTCACTCAAACATCAAACGGATTGAACCCAAATCAATCGTTCCAATGGCATTGATATTTAACGAATTGGTTTCAAATTCAATTGAGCACGGATTCGCAGATCGTGTAACGGGAAGATTAGAAATACAAGCACAGCAGGATGATAACGGCATCACAACAGTGACTTATCGCGATAACGGTGAATGGAAAACACCAAGCAGAGAGTCTAGTTTAGGATTGGAATTGATAGAATCGTTTACTGAACAATTAGATGGTGAATGCGTCCAAAATCACTCAGCCGCTGGGACAGAATACGTTTTCACTTTCAAGAAAATCCTATAGTTTCATTCGTTGAGCGTGTACTGAAGTTTTCTCTGGATTCCATGGATCTTTGTAGGATCTTTTGAAGAACAACTCTTGAATGTAAGCTATGGTTCGCACCACCCTGAGGTAATATCCGAAGTAGAAAACCATACAAGGAATGTAGACCAAAAAGTAGGTATAGGATGCATTTGTTCTTGCTCTGTACAAGCTATAGACCACGAATTTGAAAAAGTTGGTAAAGGTATAAAGTAAGATATTCGTGATGATGATATTCACCAACATGGATCTATAATTGATCAACATATCTCCTAAATAAAAATACCATTTAAAGTTTAATATTAAGTTGTAGGTAATGTTCTCTAAAAAGGCAAAAAAGTTAAGAAAACTAAAGGCCTGATTTGGTATAAGTACATCTTTATGTTTTCGAACTCTAAAACGAATTAAAGATTTATCCCACCTCAAGCGTTGTCTCGTCAATTTTTTAACCGTATTTGGCACAGAAGTAAGACAAACAGCCTCTTGCTCGAATTTAATCTTATAACCAAGTTTCCTCAGTTTTACAGTAATATCGCCATCTAGTCCTGGACCGATATCCCATCCTTTAACCTGCTCTAAGGCATCAGCTCTAAAGGCACCAAATGCACCTGAAATAATTCTGTATATCCCTAAATAAGAAGTAACTACCCTACCAATTGAGATGGTATCATAGTATTCAATGGCTTGTAAAGATGTAACGAGAGATTCGTCATAATTTCGAACCATTACGTTACCACCAACCCCTGCAACATTTTTATCCAAATAAAATGGAATGATAATCTTTTCTATTGCGTCTCTGTCATAAGAGCAATCGGCATCAAGATGGACTATGTATTTACCTTTTGTGAATCGAAGGGCCGTATTTGCCCCAGAGGCCTTTCCTCCCCTAACCTCGTTTCGAATAAAAACATCAATCAACCCAGCCTTCTCCAAATCTCGACCAATAACCGGTGTATCATCATCAGATCCGTCATCAACAACTATTATTTCTGTATTCTTATACGTCTGTTCATTGAGGGACTTAATCAGTTTATACAAATGTTTCCCCTCGTTTTTACCAGGAATGATTATCGATATTAAGGGATATTCAAAATGGAATTTTTTCTTCGCCTTGGCTACCTTGTCTTTGTTCCACAGTTTAGATAATTTCCAAAGGTTTAAAACCAGGAATTCCAGTAAAAAGTATCTGATAAACTCAAAGAAAATGTAGAACCAGAACAATCGTATAAAATGATCGACTGTCAGACTCTGTAAGAATCGCAGGTAGTTATCTAATAACTCTTCGAACATTATCCAAATGACTTCGTCAACTGCTGGATATGCAGCTGCGGAGACAATTTATAATCTAGTTTTACCACTTCAAATTCGAACTCAACAACGATATCCTTAAAGGTTGTTGCAATTAATTTTTTCAACATGTTAATGATCTCATTCAAGATACGTTTCGCAATTCTAGTTGGAATTTCGTTCATTGAAAGAATAATCGTTGAAGAACTTTGGAATGAAATAATATCGGATGAACGGATATTTGATCGAATCACTTTCACCAGGTCTTTCAACAAAACCTTTTGTACCTCAGAGCCCATTTTTGAATAGATCTGAGATGGATTAGACAGGTGAATTGCACAAATATTTGAAGCACCTTCTGTTTGTCTCAAACGCTCGATCTCATATTTCAACATGGTTAAGAACGTTTCAAACTTCACCGTTCCAATAATCTCTTCAATGTCTTTTGATGTGGAGACGAATCCGTTAATGGCCGCTAATTCTCCTTTTTTGGTCAAGTTATATTTTCTAACTTCTCTACCTTTCAATTGCTCAACCAGATTATCGGTTCCACAAGCCAAACATTTGGCCTTCACGTTAAAGTCTTGGAATTTATGGTCGCAAGCCTTACACTCGTGCAAAACAGAAGGCTTATCGTAATCTACACCAATGTGTCTCAATCTTTTATTACACTTTGGACAATCTAATTGATCATCAATTTCATTGGTAAAATCACTTAATGGTCCCACGTATGCACAGGGAAAGTGATGAATAATATCTTCGGTTGTAGAATTCGAACTTCCACATTTAGGACAAACCTCTCTGTAGGTTAAATGCCCACCTTGACATGATGGACATAAATAAATTCTATCTACATAAGTAGAACTAAAAATCCCTTCTCTTTCAGCCAACTCTAATATATCTAGCGCGATATGCTCATCTCTTTGTCTAAAGTTTACAGACAAAATCGGATAAGAATAATTGTTAGACGAATAGATATATGGAATCGGATCCAAATCCTGGATTTCACACGTATACATGAAAGAAATTGTCTTTTCAATCATCTGCGCTTCAAACGAAATTGAATTGGTAAAGTGAAGATCTTTTGTTTTAGTAAGAATTCGTTCTACCTCCGGAATAATCAACTCGATTTGATCTAAACTGTACAGTGTTCCATCTACCAGCTTGTTCACCATTGGATCTACAATAGTAATTCCCTTCAATATAAAGATGGGCTTCAAATAAATATCAGCCGAATTATTTGATCGAATACGAGTAACAATCTGGCGGATAAATGCTCTATCCTTTCCTTGAATGATAACAGCAGAATGAAACTGAACATTCTCAACATCCAAGTTATCCAAGGCGTCTATTAATAGAAAGGTGAATCCACCAAATTCAATGACAGAATCTTCTTTATTGATATTTAATTTTGCCGCCATACTAGAATGTACGTTTAGTTACTTTAACACTTAACTTATAATATTTTCTCCAAATATCTAAGTCGTTTTCTCCTATTGGTAAAATATCTGCAGCCAAAGTTCTTGTAGTTGGCTCAAACTTCTTTTGGAATTCTTCAGGTAAGATATACGTAGCAGAATAGAAACGATCAACAATTCCTTTAGACATTGTTCCATCTGGGAATTCAATGTTTACTAAATCACCCTGGTTCAAGTGTTTTAGATCTTCTTGATTAAAGAATCCTTTAATGTGAACATCATTTGGCTGATGGATTGAACAAATGGTTTCAGTTTTCAAGGCTACCTCGTAAGGCTGCTTGTGAATTCGAGTTATATTACCATCAATAGGACAGGTGAATATTTTAAAGCCTTCAATATTCTCTACTCCAGCGAGCATTAGCATATCCTTCTTAAGAGCTGAAGGATATTTTTCGCCTGCGCCACCAGTTCCTCCTCCACCTCCATTGGTTTCCTGGTCAATCTTGATTACACGGTCATCTTCTTCTTGAACAAGTCCTTCTAATTAAGCTATTTGTTTTCTATAGATCCCAATTTGAGAGGACAAAACATTAATATCAGCATTCAATTTAGCAATTTGATATTCGAGATTTTCAAGATTTGTGTGTGAAACTGCATCCAAAATAACCTCATTTCTCACCCGTTCTAAATCACTTTCATAAATGGCCAATAGTTCCTTATCATCATTTATTCTAACAGCATTTAACTGTACATTTTTACGTAAAGTATACAACTCTCTTTCAATCCAAGAATCTTTTTTACCTCCACCTGCAATACTTACAGAATTAGATCCGCCTCCATGCCCATCACCAAACATATCTTCATCTAAAAAGTAGGTAAACAGTGTATCCCCTATTTTCACGTCATCTCCTTCTTCAACATTGAATTGAAGTATTCGAATATCATCAGTATGCCTAATGTCAACACTTTCAAATAATACTTGACCATTACCTTCAATGTAGAAATAAGAGTTAATAATAAATCTCCCCGTAAAGAACAAGAAAATAGCGAGCAGCACCAAATAAACAAAACGATCCCAATTGAACGGACGTTTAGTTTTACGGGCACTTTGTTCTTCAAAATACCTTAGGTAACTCTCTTCTTTTCTTTTAAAGTTTACACTTTTCATGTAATCACTATCACTTTTCTATATTACTTCTATCAAAGGAAATTATTCTACGTAGGTCATGATACGCGAATGAGCGCAAAGAAGTTAGCTTTTGCATCTCATTTATTTTATCCTCCATTTCAACTCTGTTGGCAAAATCTTCTGTTCTAAACGCTAATACAATTTGATCTTTACCGTTATCTATATACGGTAAAACCTTTCTTTGGATGTATGAAGCCTTCACATTTTCGTAGCACATAAAGAATATTTCATCACAAATAACTAATAATCTGTCTATTACTTCAGCACCATAATGTAAAGGAACAGAAACTGCCAATTTGAGTTCGTTACCTTTACAGTACGTACTAATTTTCCCCATCATTTCAAGGTATTGGCTGGTCAATTTTTGTTTTTCGGTTGCCCAATTCTCGAAAGTATGTGGTTCAATATCAATATGAATTCCGGCTGGCTTAATCTTGTATTTACTTAAAATATCGTCCAAATAACCTTCAATATTTTCTTCATAAAACAGTCTGTTTTCGCCAAGCATGTAATGCACGTCAGCATTTGCGCCAGCCATTTCAATGAATTTTACCTTTTCGCTTGAAGTATCGGAGGCAGAAGTTGACACTATAATATCCTTAAACTCATTATATATTGCATATTCAACCAAGAAATCTGCTGAATATTCTTCGAAAGTTTTTGTCCAGACATAAACAGACCTTTTCTTATTATCCACGTATTCGTTAATCTGCTGAGCTGTTTGCGGCACTATGATATCACGAATGTTGGAATGTGGAATTTTTGAATGAATTTTTAATGCTTTTAGATAAAGGTTTTGCAATAAATCAACCAATTCGATATCAATTTGTAAGAGGTCATCATAGAGCTCAAGGCCTAAAAGTGGATCAATATTATTATCATGTAATCTCATTTTCACCTTTTCAACTCTCAATTTCTCCATAAACATTTTTCGCTTCTGGTAAAAACTGATGAATTGCTTTAATTTATATCTAAACTCATATCCTGTTGATAATACCTCTTCTTCTAAATTCACTCTCTTTTCAACTAGTTTGGAATTATCATATCGATATTTTTCTTGAGCTACTTGATTTTTAAGTTTCGTATTAAAAGGAATTGGTACCGTGAAATTTAATCCGGCAGCCACAAAAGACCTGTCGTTATTATCTATAATGTCGTAATAGTTATAGCGAACATAAGTTCTCAAATTAATCTGATGATACCAGCTATAATAATCATCATAAACACGTGTAGAAAGCAAGCTATCCGTTTGAGCTCCGATTGATTTAAAAATTTTATCATAATCAAGATCAATCAGTGGAAGGTTATAAATGTCAAATTCCAGAGAATCATTCTCTGGCGTTAGGTATTCGTTATAACTCTGGTATACTTTAATTAAACTTTCCACCTCTGAAAGTCTTGTATCCAAACCTATTAGGTCTTCTTTCTTTAATTTTTTTAGGTAGACAAGTTCACTGATAGTGCTGTACTCTTTTTCTAATTGTTTTTTTCTAGCTTCTAATAATTGAATCTTAACAACATTGAAGGTATATATTGTATGATCAAATCTTTTAAGGTAATTGTAGCTCTCTGCCGCTGCATCCTGATTCATTTGCTCACGTAAAATTCGATCTTCTAATATTCTAGCTCGAACTTTATTTTCAAAAAATCCACCTTTCAACACATCCCATTGTGCACCCAAAGTGAATCTACGCGCATAAAAGACATTATCTTCAACATCTCCAAAGGCGGTATTCAAGTTTTCAAGATACCCTCCCGTGATTCCAATTCCGTAATCGCGCTTTGCGAGTTCTAACTGTTTTTCTAGATAAAGTGAACGAGTAACATCATTCCCGCTTCTTTGCATCAATGCAATGGTTGAGATAATCTCAAGTGAAGTATCCTCAAATTGAATGGGTTTATAGTTTGCCTCATCAAAAAGCTCTTGTAGTTTTTCGACTTTTACGAAAAACAGAGAATCTGATTGGGCGTGCACACCGGCACCCATCAGTATTAATAATACTATCGTTATAAGTCTTTTCACCATTTTCAATAAGCCGACAAAGGTAAGCTTCTTTTAGACTAATTATTTCGTTCTATCGTTAAACGTGATTATTTAATCGATAGTTACACTTATTTTATGTCCACAGTGAAAATGTTGTTTAGGGCATGAAGATTTTCCATGTAAACCGCAGGGGCGGCAAGTTAGGTCTTTTTCAATTTGAAGAATTTTTTGGTCATCAGACAGAGGTCCAAATCCAAATTCTGGAATTGTAGAGCAAAAGAATGCAGTAACAGGTGCATTTACTGCTGATGCCAAGTGTAAAGGGGCAGAATCATTTACAAATACACGCTTTGCATTTTTCATCAAGGCTGCAGACTGCAACAAGTTCAATTCCCCTGCTAAATTCTGACTATCCGATCTCTTACTTTTATCAATTAAGTCATTGATGAAAGATTGATCTGAAGGCGCACCGATAAACAGAATCTGATGGTCTTCAGGTATTTTGTTGATTAATTCAATCCATTTTTCTGAAGGTAATTGTTTGGTAAACCAAACAGATGCTGGAGCCAAAACATAATAATTACGTTCTGAAAAATGACGAATTTTTTCGTGATCATTTGCATCAGGATACAATTTTGGCTTACTGAGGATAAAATCACCTATTTGTTGGATTAAATCCAGATTACGCTCTATTTCATGCCTTCCGTTACCGATTTCATGTTTTACCTTGTGCGTATAACAAAAAGAAAAGGGATTTTTATCGAAACCGATAATTTGCTTTGCTCTGCTTCGCCAACTTAAATAACCGGTTGATCCAAATCTCTGCAAATTTAGCAAGACGTCATATTTTGTTTGACGAATGGTTTTCGCCAACTTTTTCAAATTAGCATATTTAGCATTCGATTTATCCCAAATAAGTATTTGATTGACATGTGGATTATTCTTCAATAATCCTTCATTTCCCTTTCGAACTAAAACGTCAATTTCAACATCATCTACTCCTTTTGCCAATGATTCAATTAAGGAAGTCGCCAAAATGACATCTCCAATAAAAGCTGTTTGTATGATTAGAATCCGACTCAATTGGTCTATTTATTCTGGTATTTTCGTCTCACAGCTTCATCAATTGGAATGGCTCCTCCACTTTCGTCAATTCTAACAAAAATGAAAATTGTTGAGCAAACCAATTGTTCTTCTCCAGTGTAGTAGTTTGACGTTCTTCCTTCAACATACATGGTTAATGAGGATGTACCCATTTTTTGAACTTCACCATAGATAATGACCTGATTACCTACTTTTACCGGTCGCTCAAAGTTTGTTTCGTCAATTTTTACTGTAACCATGTTTGGGTTTTGACATACGCTACAAGCCCATGTAGCGGCTGTTTCATCCAACCATGATAACATAATACCTCCAAATAAATTACCGTGAACACCAATATCTTTGGTCATGCACAGTTTCATTCCTAATTTTTCCATCTTATTTAATTCCTAAAACTTTCTTCGCCCAATCTTTTGACTGATAGGACATCCCTATTCGATTACTTTCAGTCGCCATCTTTAATAACTCTTCGTCTGATTTTTCAATCATTTTTTTCATAGCAGATTTCAGATCTTCTATGCTTCCAGCTTTGATTTCAAAACCATTTGTCTCATCCAAAAATTGCGTTTTTGACCCAACTTTTTCACTTACAATAAGCGGGAAACCACTTATCGCAAATTCTTGAACGGTTACTCCCCAAGGCTCAAATTTACTTGGCAAGATATAAACGCCTGTATCTCTCACGTATTGCTCCATTTCATCTGGCTGAACAAATCCGAAATGAGATATTCCTTCAGCTTCTACCCTATTTTCGAACTCATCTCCCGTGCCTAAACACCACAACTCCCAGTCAGTATTTAATTCTTTTTTAATTTGTTTAAATGCTTCCCACATTTCAAAAATCCCTTTATGTTCAACATATCTTGCGACATATAGAAATCTTCTTGGAAATTTCTCCTTTTTAAATTCAATTGAATTCTCAAAAACTGAGCGAAACAAATCTGTATTTGCGCAATAAAACCCGGTTAATAACTGCCCTCCGCTGTATCCTAATTTCTGAGCAAAAATGGCCTGAGGTGCACCTGGCACCCAAGCATGGGTAAAAGCATTTCTTAGTAAAAATCGAGACAATAATGTTGCAACTCCCTGTTTCAAACTCCCGACCCAGTGATTGTCTAATGTTAATACTGTAGGAATCTTTTTTTTGAAGGACTTGACTGCCTTAACATAACCTTTATCCATCCATCCTGAACAAATCAAGGTATCAGGGTTAAATTCATGCAACTTAGCTTCTAGCTCAGCTTGACTAAATTTACTTCTGTCAAGAATTTCGACTTTATCAATTTTGGATAATTCAAATGGAGCTTCATTATTAACGGGCCATCTAAAAATTAGCACATCTGCTTCTTTTGCTAGCTGCTCAACTCCAGACAAGAAATAACCTGCAACTTCTGAATATAAAAATGCTATTTTTCTAGCCGACATTTACTAATTTTAAGCAAAAATACATTTTTGATTGATGAATAAGTCTAAACACACTTTTTTTTGTCCAGATCTAGATTCGGGAACGCTTGATGAGGTTGAAGCTGGTCACGCTATGAGGGTGCTAAGACTGCAAGTCGGAGACCAAATAACTGTCATAAATGGGAATGGAAGAAAGTTAACAGCAACCATCCTTGAAAGCACTAAAAAAAGTTTGACGTTTAAACCCATTCAAGAAATGGCCGAAGAAGCGATCAAAATCCCGCTTCATATTGCGATTGCACCAACTAAAAGTAATGATAGATTTAACTTTTTTCTAGAGAAATGCACAGAAATGGGGCTGTCAGCAATAACTCCTTTAAAAACATCAAATTCTGAGCGCAAAGTATTTAAAGCTGAAAAGGGAGTGAAAACACTTGTTTCAGCGTTAAAACAGTCGGGAAATTTATATCTTCCTGACTTGACTGAACAAATAAATTTCAAGGAGTTCATTAATCAAGAATTTGGAGCAACTAAAAAGTTTATCGCGCATTGTGAAAATGACCCTTCCAAAGTCAATTTTAAAGATTGTTTCACAGAAAAAAATGAAGATATCCTAATTTTAATTGGTCCAGAAGGAGATTTTACACAAGAAGAAATTAACTTAGCAAAAGAAAAGGGTTTTACACCTGTAAGCTTGGGAAATTCTAGGCTCAGAACAGAAACAGCTGGAATAATAGCATGTCATACCGCATATTTACAATATTAATAGCAAGTTTCTTTGTTGGAACTGCGATTGCACAAGAAAATGCAAGTTATCAAGTTGCTGTTTTGAAATACAGTGGCGGTGGAGATTGGTATGCCAACCCTACTTCGGTTCCTAACCTTGTGAAATACTGCAATAAAAATTTAGGTTCAAATATATCCGAAACGGTAGATCATGTTGCCGCTGGAGATCCTGGAATTTTTAATTATCCCTTTGTACATATGACTGGTCATGGGAATGTGGTATTTTCGAATGAGGATGCCGAGAATTTAAGAAACTACATGCTTGGAGGTGGTTTTCTTCACATAGATGATAACTACGGTATGGACAAGTTCGTCAGAACCGAAATAAAGAAAATTTTCCCGAACAATGAATTGGTTGAATTGCCCTATTCGCACCCAATATTCCATCAAAAATATGACTTTGACAAAGGTCTCCCCAAAATACATGAACATGATCGTGGACGACCTCAAGCATTTGGAATATTGCATGAAGGTCGCTTAGTTTGCCTCTATACCTATGAGTCAGATTTAGGGGACGGATGGGAAGATACAGAAGTACATGGAGATTCCAACTCAAAAAGAGATGAAGCATTACAAATGGGGGCAAACATCATTCAATATGTGTTCACAGCTTCGCATTAGATCCATATTAATAACCACCCTGATTATTCTGTTTCAGAATGTCGGGTTCAGTCAAAGAGATTCTGTTAAATACATCAAATCTCCTTATCGGTCAGAGTACACTCCATATTTTGAATTTGGAAAATTTAAACGAGGATTTTCAAATGACTCTCTCAAACTAGACTTGGATGTATTAGAATCAAAACCGAGAAAAGAATGGTCACGTAAAGACAGCCTGAACTTCGCTCAAATATCTTTGAGAACAGGAAACATAGCACTTTCAAGTTATTACTACAAGCATCTAAATGTCAGTTTTAAAAAAGAAACCGAGTACTGGTATGACCAATTAATGATTGCCTACTTGAACAAGGAATACACAAAAGGACTTGATTTAATTACAAGAGATAGTCCAATGGTACTTGAATATTCAAAAATTTATTTCTTCAGAAAAATATTCAAAGCCAAACAAGCAGAATCAAAAACCGAGAAATGGTATAAGAAGAATAAAGTCCTGCATTTTGAACTTGATTCAACACTAAATCTATTAGACAAAGATTCACCTGAATTTAAACAAAGTGTAATTCGGCCAATGGAGAATTTGGAGGCCGTATTAAAGTTAATCATAGCCTATGTTTATGAGGATGATGCCGTTATTGCGAATACTTGTCGAGAAATGGGGCAGTTTATTGAATTTCACCTTTCGCTAACCCAAGCGCACATTGCTTTAAGTTTGGGACGACATTACAATAAATGGGACAAGGAACTTTTAGCAGATATTAAAGCAGTTAAAGCTAAAATCACTGAGAAAAAATATAAAATCCCAGTTTTTAGAAAACATTTTCCTAGAATCGAATATTGGAGATTTGATTATGCCGTTTTAAAAGAAAAAGTCATGTTCGCTAAGAATGATACTACTCAATATGTGGTTCCAGAAACTATGAGTCCCAAAGCGAAACCACTAGTAAGTTTCCCTATACAGTTTATAGTTATCGGAGGCATACTTTTATTTTTTATTGCTGTTTTGCTTTTCGTAAGAACTAGAAAAAATTAATTTTGGAACGCAATTTGAACTATCTCAACTAAAAAAAACACACCATGAAAAAAATCACCTTGATAATCAGCATTATAGCATTTACATTAGCTTGCGGGAACAAGGATAAATCAGAAAAAAAAGATGATGCTGTCACGAAAACTGCAATCTTGGTTGATGACTTTGAAGAATTTAGGAACAACGCTAAAACAGATATCACTTCAGTCTCAATTGATAAAAATGTAATGACATTGGGAGTTTCTTATAGTGGTGGTTGTGAAGAACATGAGTTTTCATTAATAGGATCTCGACTGATCTCAAAATCTCTTCCACCACAAAGAGGAATAATGTTGTATCACAATAATAATGGAGACAACTGCAGAGAATTAAAAACTGAAGAATTAAAATTTGACATCAAAGCTTTAGAATATAAGCATCAAGAAGAAATCGTGTTGATTTTAGATGGATGGAAAGACAAAATCAGCTTTACATCATTTTAAATCCTTGTGTAGTCGAGCATAATCTTTAGCAAAATAGGTAAGAATACTATCTGCTCCTGCTCTACGCATGCTCAATAACATTTCAGGCATAGCCGTATTGTAATCAAGCCACCCATTTTGACAGGCTGCTTTAAGCATAGCATACTCACCACTCACGTTATATGCTGCAATTGGCAAGCTTGAATACTCTTTTAATGAATGAATTACATCTAAATAACATAATGCCGGCTTAACCATCAAAAAGTCGGCTCCTTCCATTTCATCCAATTCAGCTTCACGTAGCGCTTCTTTTTTATTGGCAGGATTCATTTGATACGTTTTTTTATCACCTGCTTTTGGCGCAGAATCTAAAGCGTCTCTGAACGGGCCATAGTAAGCGCTTGCATACTTAGCCGTATAAGACATGATAGAAACTTCATCCATCTCATTTATGTCTAACTGTTCACGTATAAAGGCTACACGTCCATCCATCATATCAGAAGGACCGATAATGTCAATCCCTGCTTGTGCCTGAGCCACCGCCATTTTCCCTAAAATCGGAAGTGTTTTGTCATTTAAAATTTTCCCGTTTTGGACAAAACCATCATGACCGTCTGAACTGTATGGATCCATAGCAACATCACTCATCAAAACAATTCCCGGAAATTCAGTTTTAAGCTTATGAATAATATCTAAATAGAAATTAGATTCAGCATAAGAATAGGTGGCGGTTTTATCTTTAAATTCATCTGGAATAACGGGAAAAAGAACAAATGTTCTTAATCCCAAATTAATCGACTCTTCAATTTCTCTGCACAAACCATTGTAATTCCAACGATACAAATCTGGCAATGAATCAATTGCCTCTTTTTCTACATCAGAATTAGTAACAAATAAAGGGTAAATTAGATTAGAAGGTCTAAGTACCGTTTCTTCAATCATTTGTCTGATTGCTGGATGTTTTCTATTTCGTCTGGGTCTATTTAGCATTTAGCTCGATATAATTCAAAATTAACTATTAATACTGAATTTCTTGACGATAGTTTCAGTGAATACTGATTGAAATTAAAACCTGTCTCAATTAAATTGCGATTAGACCCTCATTTCTGGTGCTGAATTGAATAATTTTTTTAGTTTTGAGGGTAAAATAAACTACTATGAAATTAATGCTTAAATCTTTTTACCTTCTTTTCGCGTCCATGCTCATGGTTTCGTGCGGAGGTGAGGGTATCGAAGTCGATAGTGAAGATGGTAATGACAGCGAAATTATTGTTGTTCAAGACAACGTTCTTGATTCTGCCTCATCTTTAAACACCTCTATTAATGGGAAGATGTTTAGTATCCCCTCTCCTATTCAAATGGCAACAATGATTAAGGATAATGTCTCAACATTTAATGAAGAATTGTTGACAGATCCTGAAGGAGTGGCAAATTTCACCACAAAGTTTAAAAGAGCAATAAACATGGGGGTTTATGGTGCAGACTTAGGTTATGCAACTATTTACGAGAATAATACTAAAGCTGTTTCTTATTTGTCATCAGTAGAAAAACTTTCAGATGAATTGGGAATTGCCGGAGCATTTGATCAAGATCTATTAGAAAGATTTATTGAAAATGGAAATGACCAAGACTCTATGTTGGTAATTATGTCTGAAGGATATCGTGAAGGTGATAAGTTCTTAAAAGACAATGAGGAACATGACGTGGCAACATTGATTTTAACTGGTGGATGGATTGAATCATTGTATTTTGCAGCAGTGAGCTATGAAGAGTCTGGATCGCAGGAAGTAGCAAACAGAATTGGAGAGCAAAAAACTGCTTTGAAAACAATCGTTTCACTTTTAGAAGATTATAACCAAGACGAGTTTTACAGTAATTTAATTGCTGATTTAAAAGACTTACAAGCTGATTTTAACTTGATCGAGTTTAACTACACTTATGTTGAACCGATTCATGATGCAGCAAAGCACCAAACTACCATTAAAAGTAAGTCATCTGTAAAAATGGAAGGTGACGTATTGAACAATATTATTGAAAAAGTTAAAAAAATCAGAAACGGATTAATCGCATAGAATTATGAAAAAATTATTGCTAATACTTATTGCAGGATTCTTCTCTTTCGGTTCTTTTAGCCAAGAGTGTGATTCGCTCGTAAACGTATGTTACAAATACCTTAGCCAAGACTCAAAATCAGGAAAAGTATTTATTTCTGACGGACAAGTTTATAAGGCTTTCGTTGATGCTGAGCAGTCAGCAGAATTCAAAGTAACCTTATATGGGGGATCTTTATATAGAATTGCTACTACTGCAGGAACAAAAGATGATTACGTGATTTTCAATGTTTATGATCAGGACAGAAATCTACTTTTTTCAAATGCAGATCATAAAAATCATCCTTATTGGGATTTTAAAATTGACAACACATTAGATTGTTACGTTGAGGCTTATTTAGATATAGATAAGAAAGTCTCTGGGTGCTTAGTCGTATTGATTGGGTTCAACAAGTAATTTTAGATATATCTCTATTAAATGAGTGAAAGAATATTAAAAGCCTTAATGCAGCTCTTTGCAATTATTGCAAGAGTTGATGAAGAAATTGATAGCCAAAATCCGGTCACTTCTGGTGAGGGTCGAAAAATTGTTGAATCTTTCTTAAATCAAGAATTAGGTTCAGCTGCTGTACAAGAGTATTTGGCCATCTTTGATGAGTTTTTAATAACCTTTCAAGGGAGCTCCAAAAAGAAAGACGGAAAAAGAAAGAAAACTTCTGTACACTCTGTTAAAGTTTTAAGAATTTGTACTCAAATCAATGAAGAATTGGCTCAACGTCAAAAAATCATTGTACTGGTTCGAATCCTTGAATTTATTAATGCAAATGAGGTTGTAGACGAACAAGAGCTTGAATTCGCACAAACAGTAGCCGATACATTTAATGTATCAATGGACGAATACAATCAAATCAAAGAATTTGTTGAATCTCCAATTTCTAAAGTTCTTGACAGACCTGAAATGCTTTACGTTACGGCGAATGAAACCGAATCATTCAAAGAAGCTAAGCACATTTATTCTGAAGGGATAGATGGGCAAATCAGAGTATTGAAAATAATGAGTGTAAACTTCCACTTCTTCAAATACTTAGGAGATGCGGAACTCAACTTAAATGGTCAACCACTATTAAAAGGAAGACACGTTATATTGAACCAAGGTAGTTCAGTAAGGTCCTCAAAGGTTAAGCCAATCTACTATTCAGACATAATCGGGAAATTTTTATCTGATCAAACTCAGGCTAAAATTGTCTTTAAAACCGAGAACGTTGTTTATAAATTTAAAGGCGGAAAAATTGGATTACATGATTTCAATTTTGCCGAAGAATCTGGATCTCTATTAGGGATTATGGGAGGTTCAGGTGCTGGAAAATCTACACTTTTAAATGTACTCAACGGAAATTACACACCTGCCGAAGGTAAGGTAACGATTAACAATGTTGATATCCACCATAACAAAAATCAGATTGAAGGAGTTATTGGATATGTATCGCAAGACGACTTATTAATTGAAGAGCTTACGGTATTTCAAAATCTATTCTACAATGCCAAACTATGTTTTGGTGGGATGGATGACAAACTCATTGCTAAACGTGTATTGAAGACTTTAACTTCTTTAGGATTATATGAGACTAAAGACTTAAAAGTTGGATCTCCTCTAGAGAAAACAATCTCAGGTGGTCAGAGAAAGCGATTGAATATTGCACTCGAGTTAATTAGAGAACCATCCGTTTTATTTGTTGATGAGCCAACTTCAGGTTTATCATCAAGAGATTCAGAAAATATAATGGACCTTTTAAAGGAGTTAGCTTTAAAAGGAAAGTTGATTTTTGTGGTTATTCACCAACCATCTTCGGACATCTTTAAGATGTTTGATAAACTATTGATTTTGGATGTTGGTGGATTCCCTATTTACAACGGTAACCCTGTTGATGGTGTAATGTATTTCAAAGAATGCATTAATCATGCTAAAAGTGATGAAAGTGAATGTCCAACTTGTGGTAACGTAAACCCTGAGCAAATATTCAACATCATTGAATCAAAGGTCGTTGATGAATACGGTAATCAAACACAACATAGAAAAATCAGTCCTAAAGAATGGAATGACAGCTATTTAGAAAACCTTGAGCCGAAACCTAGTGAGATTGAAGATGCGCACGAAATTCCTGAAAGCACCTTTAAAAAGCCTGGATTCTTCAAGCAACTAAAAGTGTATTTTGTCAGAGATGTATTGTCTAAATTAACAAACAGACAATACATGATGATTAACTTATTAGAGGCACCTGCTCTAGCATTTATTTTAGCATTCTTTGTGAAATTTTACAATTTAGGTGAAGGTGCTGAGTATACATTCAAATCAAATCAAAACATTCCTCAATTCTTATTTATCTCTGTAATTGTAGCCTTGTTTATTGGTTTAACGGTAGCAGCCGAAGAAATTATTAAGGATCAAAAAATATTAAAGAGAGAATCATTTTTGAATTTGAGCAAGGGCTCCTATCTCGTTTCTAAGATTTCAATTATGTTCATTATTTCGGCTGTTCAAATGCTGTTTTTTGTCGTAATTGGAAACTGGATTTTAGAGATTCAAGGGATGTGGTGGCAATATTGGATTATACTGTTCTCGCTATCATGCTTCGCTAATTTACTTGGATTAAACATTTCAGCCAGCTTTAATTCAGTTAAAGTAATATACATTTTGATCCCGATTTTGATTATTCCTCAGCTTTTATTTAGTGGTGTAATTGTGAAATTTGACAAACTGAATCCTTTATTTGGTGATGAAAGCGCTGTTCCGTTAATTGGAAATGTTATGGCCTCAAGATGGGCGTATGAAGCCTTAGCTGTCGAACAATTCCAGGGTAACGAGTACAGTGCCATCTACTTTGAATATGAGAAGAATAAGAGTTTTGCGACATGGAAAAAAGATTATTGGTTGCAAGAGTTGAATGCCAAATTGGATTATGTTAAAACGAACTTAGATAACCCTGAAAAGAAAACTGAATCTGAATTAGCATTAACTGTTTTGAGAAATGAGATTGAACGCGAAGAGCAATTCATTCAAAACTTAAAATGTGAAAACTGTGTTGCAACACTAACTCCTGAGGCCTACACTGATCAGACATACAACAATGCAAAAACGTATTTCACAATTCTTAAAACGCACTACAAATCAATTGTAGACACCAATAGAAGACGAATTGATTCTAAAAATTCTGAAATCATTGAGAAATATGGTAAGGAGAAATACTTGGAACTTGTTGATAATACAACAAATGAAGCCTTAGAGCAATTTACAACGAATAAAACTGATTTAACTAAATTGATTGAGGCTAACGGGTACCTAGTTCAAAAATCAGATCCAATTTATCTTGACCCTTATGATAAGAACTTCTGGAATGCACATTTTTATGCGCCTAGAAAGAAAATTCAAATGCTAGGGATTTATGTTCCAACTTATTGGGCGAACATTGCTGTTATATGGTTAATGAGTATTATCCTCATCATAACCTTGTATTTTGATGCCTTGAAAAAGTTATTGGATGGTTTAGAAAAATTATTTGGAAAAATAAGTTTTAAAAAATCTAAACGTTAGATAGTTTTTGTTCAGAAAAAATCTTTTATATTTGCGCCCGCGTCTTGAACGTGAGGCGCATTTTTTATGGTGGTTGTACCTGCCTGCCGGCAGGCAGGGCTCAGAACTGAGCCTACTCCGGCGAAAGTACAAAGTATGGTGGTTGTAGCTCAGTTGGTTAGAGCATTGGTTTGTGGTACCGAGGGTCGTGGGTTCGAATCCCATCATCCACCCATCTAAAATGAAACCAGTCCGTTAGGGCTGGTTTTTTTGTTTGAAGAGATTCGTTGGAATACATATCAATTCTCATACTTAATACGAGTTGCAAACAATTACCAAAATTTTGTGTTTCTTTAAAGCAATGAACTACACATTAAATAAAGAAATTGCAGAATTAAAGCAACACCTTGAATTTGAAGAAAAACTCGTTCCTGAAGTATCTAGTACTTCTGTAGCGTGGCATATTGATCACAGTTTGAGGGTTATATCTACCGTTTGTAAATCTATAGCAAAATCAGATCCAACTGAATACCGATATAA
>JAUHXX010000026.1 GCA_030426825.1 Bacteroidia bacterium
ACTCTTGAGTAAAAGCTTGAGATACAAGAGTGATCAAACTGAATAATATAAGATGTTTCATAAAATCAATATCTAGTTCAAAGAAACAAAAAAGGAGCCACAACACAATTGCCGTGACTCCCTTACATGTAAAACAAAGTGATTAATTACCCTTGTTTAATTAATGTTTTTCTTTTTTCTTGTGATGTTGAAACCAACACTTAATCCTACCATTCCACCTTTTTTAATTGAAGAATAGAAAACATTTACCGGTACATTCAAAGCTCCTGACTTAAATGTTCTTCCTACGGCCATGATCCACTTTGTGCTGAATTTGTAATCTCCTCTTTTATCAAGCGTTTTCTTATAGAAATAGCCGTTTTCTTCTAGGGCAGATGCACTATTGTCAAATCCCGCATTTCCTAGCTCATCTCTTGTCCAGTATTTACCATAACGAGTTGGGTCATATATACCGTCATGATCAAAGAATCCAGTTGATGTTCTGGCTAAGCCAAAACTAGGTCCGAATGCAAATTCCCATCCAGCTTTTCCAAATCTAAACCCGTTCATTACGGCCACGCTTGGTATAAATTTGCCTTGTTCTAGACCAGTTAAGGTTGGAATAAATTCGAAAAGCGCTGAGAAATTTTCTGTTCCCACATATTGAACCTCAAATTGGTAACCGATATTAGAAAACATTGGTTGCATGTTCATTCCCCCTTGATCTTCTGATCGTGTAAGGAATTCATTCAATGAACCATGAGCCATTGCAAACCCCATTCTTGGTCCTGAATTGTTAACTTGACCAACGTTAGTTGAGGTAATCATCTCATTTTTATAAGATAGACTTTTATAAAGTTCTGGATCTGGTTCTAAACCATGCAGCCTCTGAACTGTGATTCCAATCATTCTTTGCAATTCAGATTCTTGATCATCAAACTGCTCTGAAACTGTTTTCGTTACCTGTTTAGATTTAACATCTATCAGTTTTAAAGTGATGATAATTTTAGACCCAATCTTATCAATACTTCCTGATGCTACTAAATCAACATTTAGCTGCTCGCCATAAGCGATTAGACAGTTTTTAGCGTAGCAAGAATCAAATGCTGCTGGATCTTCAACTTCATACATGTCAAATTGATCTAAGACATTGTATTTGTCGAGCTTTACTAATTCCATTCTAACCAGTTTAGATGCAGTTGAAGAATGAGCGTATACTTTATAGGTGTTGATTGGGCCTACTGCGATCGATTGAGCCATTGAATTACCGGCAAACATGATCAATACAAATGCGAATATTGTTTTTAAAGTTTTCATAATTAATGTTTTACAAGTTTCTATTGAGACTTAAAATTTTTGATTGATTGACTTTTTTTGTTTTACAATGTTGAATCCAACACTTGATCCTAATACATATCCATAGCTGTTTCCTGAGTAATAAAGGTTTACAGGGATGTTTAATGCTCCTGATCTGAAAGTTCTACCAACTGCCATTATCCAGTTTGTGTTGAAATCTAGTTTTCCTCTTGTATCTAATCTTTTAGAATAGCTTACTGTAGGCTCTTTGAATTCATTAATTACGCTTCCTGTAGTTGGGTCAAAATTGCTTTCGTCATTAGCCCATGAATCGTACTCTTTGTTATACCATTCAGATTCGGTGTAAAATTTACCGTCCTCATCATTTAAGTATCCGTTCGCTAATTTTCTAGCTCCGAAACTTGGTCCAAAGGCAAATTCCCATCCTGATTGACCGAATCTGAATCCGTTCAATAAACTTAATGTCGGGATGAACTGTCCTTGTTCCATTCCAGCAATATTTGGGATGATTTCAAAAAGAGCAGAGAAATTTTCTGTTCCTATATATTGCATTTCAAATTGGTAACCAATATTGGTCATAAAGGGGTTGATGTCTAATCCACCATCTTGCTCTGAACGAGTTAAGAAATCATTCATTCCGTTGCCATTTAAGCTTGGCGCTACTGCAATTCCAAAACGTGGACCTGAATTATTAATTCTACCAACATTTGAAGAAGTAATCACCTCATTTTTAAATGCAAGACGTTTTTTAGTTTCTTCATTTACAGGTAATCCAAGCATTTCTTGAAGCGTAATTTCAATCATTCTAGAAATTTCTAGAGGCTGATCATCAAACTCCATTGATTTGGTCGATTTGATTTGTTGACCCTTCACATCAATTAATTTTAAGTTGACTACAATCTTTTTCCCTAAAGCATCAATGCTTCCAGATAACATATAATCAACATTAAGTGCTTGTCCCATTTCGATAAGACAAGATTTTCCGTAGCACTCTTCAAAATTTTGATTTGCTAAGGCAGATTCCATATCAAACTCATCAAGTACTGTATACTTTTCAGTTTTAATAAATTCAATACGTGTTAATTTAGCAGCTACTTCAGGTGTTAAACCCACTCCGTGAGTACTTAAGTTACTTACTGCTGCTGTTTGCGCTCTTGATACTGTTCCGAACAACATCATGAACATTAGATGGATAAAAATTACTTTTGTTTTCATGTTTATTTGTTTTTGTTTGGTACAAATCTAGGGGTGATGTACGCCAAAATAGAATTGAATAACGCAGCACTGAATTAAATTTTGCGATTATCGCAAAAACCTACTTCCTGAATTTGATTGATGATTATTAATGTTTGAATGTTATTCCTAAGCGCTTTGTTGATTTAGCCTAGTTCGTTTGCTTAAAGCTGATTACTTTCGCTTCCTTATATATACATTTGTGTTGCATATTAGCGCGTTATGAAATTAAGACACGGAATAATTATTGGCATTTTTCTTTTAATCAATATTGCGGTTCTCAGCTCATTAAATTTTGGAGGATCAAAAGAAAAGGAAGAAGAGAAAGAAGATTTGGTATTCGTTCAGAATTTATCTGCCGTTACCGTAGAGAATAAAAAAGAGATATTTAATGTTCAAGGATACGGGTCGGTATCTTCGTTTAATACTGTTGATGTTTCTAGTGAGGTACAAGGAAAGCTCATTCAGGGCAAGCACGATTTAAAATCAGGAGTTAAATTTTCAAAAGGTGACCTGTTGTATAGAGTTGATGACACTGAAGCGAGATACACACTGAGATCTAGAAAGAGTAATTTCTTAAATATTCTTGCGGTGATGATGCCGGATATTCAAGTTGATTTTGCGAGCGAATTTGGAAAATGGGAAAACTACATTGCCAGCGTTAAGTTAAATGAGCCTTTGCCTCAGTTACCTTCTTGGAAAAGTAATAAGGAGAAAATTTTTCTTTCAACTAGAAATGTATTGACTGAGTATTTCTCAATTAAAAGTGCAGAAGAACAACTTAAAAAATTCAGCGTTCGTGCTCCTTTTTCTGGAATGATTAAAGATGTCTATATAGCGAATCATGCAGTTGTTAATCCAGGTTCTCGTGTCATGACCATTGTGCAAACGGGTAACTTTGAAATTGCAGTTTCCATTCCAGCTGGTCAGTTAGATGTGATATCCATTGGTTCTGAATGTGAGGTTCAAACAACTACGGGAGAATTAAAAGGACAAGGAAAAGTTGTTCGAATTTCAGATGTGATTAACAGAAATACACAAGCCGTAACAGTCTATGTACGTCCGACTCCGCTAGAAGGAAAATCTTTTGTAGAAGGTGAATACCTGAAAGTAGCCATTGATGCTCAAGGAGAATTTAATGGCGCAAGAATTCCACAAAGTTCGTTGATGGATAACAAGGTCTTCGTTTACTCTCATAAAGATTCAACTTTGTCTGAAAAAGAAATTGTTGTTCTAGATAAAAACCAAGAAGGTGTTTTTGTTTCAGGTTTGGCACCAAAAGAAACCGTGATTACACAGGAAGTCTTGAATTTTACAGACAGCACCAAATACGGAGTTTTGATCAAATAGGATGAGAAGTTTAGTTCAATTTTTCATAAAGAAACCAATTTGGGCCAATGCGATCATTATAGTTGCAATTCTATTTGGTGTATTCAGCTTGTTTAAGATGAATCGCTCATTTTTTCCTGAGCTTGATCCCAAAACTGTTATCGTTAGTGTCATGTATCCAGGTGCTTCTCCTCAGGAAATGGAGGATGGCGTTACTATAAAAATTGAACAGGCGCTAAGGGGAATTGATGGGGTTGAAATGATTACATCAACATCTAGTGAAAACGTTGCCACAATTAAAGTAAAAGGCTTCGAAGGAACTGATATGGATGAGGTGTATAAGGATGTTGAGAATGCGGTAAGTAGCATTAACTCCTTTCCACAAGGTGCTGAAAAACCCATTATCAACAGATTGAAATCGAATCCAATTTCAGAAATGGTAGCTACCATTGGATTGAGAGGAAGTAAAGATTTAGCTGTCTTAAAAAAAGAAGCCGATCGAGTTGAAAATGACTTGTACGCTTCCGGTTTAATCTCTCTGATTGATCTTAGAGGTTTTCCTGAAATGGAACTGGTAATTAACGTCCGTGAAAATGATTTATTGAAATATAACATGCTGATAGATGAAATCTCTATGGCGATTCAAAAAAACAATCAAGACTTAACGGGAGGTATATTGCGTAACTCTAAAGAAGAATTGATTATTCGATCACGGGAAAGAACAACAGACCCTCATGAAATTGAGCAAATCGTTTTAAGGACCACAATAGATGGTCAAAAAATCACAATTGGTGATGTTGCTGATGTTCAGCTCGGTTTTTCTGAAGAATCATATGAAGTTTACTCTGGTGGATTGCCAGCGATATCGATAGATGTTAAAAAGACTCCTGATCAAGACCTTGGAGCGATAACCGATTTTATCAAAGAGTATATAGTTGAGTATAATGCAGATAATCATCCGGCCAAGCTCAATATGGAGTATGAATTTGCTGCTTCATTACAAGATCGGATTAATCTTTTAACCAATAACGGATTAGTGGGACTAGTGCTTGTGTTAATTATGCTTGGACTGTTTTTATCCACTAGATTATCCTTATGGGTGGCGTTTGGAATCCCATTTTCATTTCTAGGAATGTTCATAATTGCATTTCAGTTAGGCTTGACCATTAATATGATTTCACTTTTTGGGATGATTCTAGTTGTAGGAATTTTGGTGGATGATGGAATTGTGATTGCTGAAAATATCTATTCCCATTTTGAAAAAGGTAAATCACCATTTAGAGCTGCGTTAGATGGGGCAATGGAAGTAATGCCTTCAGTATTTACCTCAGTGCTAACTACAATTGCGGCATTTTCGATATTGTTATTTGTTGAAAAAATGGAGATGATGCGGGAAATGCCCATTGTGGTAATCGTTGCGCTTGCTTTCTCTTTAATAGAAGCCTTTATTATTCTACCTGTGCATTTGGCCAGTGAAAAGGTATTGCGAAAGGCTGAACCAGGTACAAAACGTCACGCCATCAGATCTAAAATCACCGCGGCAATAACTTATTTAAAAGATAAGGTATTTATGGATGTCTTGGCCTTTGCCACCAAGCGCTATCGAGCATACGTATTATTGCCCCTAATTTTCACGGCATTCGTTATTACATTTAGTTTCCAAGGCTTGATAAATTTTACTTTTTTCCCTGAAATTAAGCCCGATAGAGTTTTACTAGAAATTGCTTTTGAGCAAGGTACAGGAAAAGAGGTTACTAAAAATTGGTTGCTGAAAGCAGAGAAAATGGTACTTGAGGCGAATGAAGAATTGGCTGAATTAACTGGTGATACCCTTTTAAGTGAATATTCGGTTATGCTTGGAGCTACTCAATCCATTGGTGAAACTGGTTTTCATACCGGGATGATCACCATGATCATTGATGGAGAAGGCAAGAAAACACCAGTTGATTCATTATTAAGTCGGATAACGCGAAAGGTGAATACCATAGAGGACACTAAATTAGCATCCAACCTTTTCATTGGTGGTAATATAAATAATTTCGGTAAACCAATAGAATTCTCATTTACTGGAAATGATGATGTTCAAATTAGGTTAGCAAAGGATAAATTCAAGGAGTACGTTGATGATATCCCATTGGTGAGCAATCTTAAAGACAATGAACCGCTGGGTAGAAAAGAAATTAATCTAAAAATGAAGCCTGAGGCAGATTTTTATGGATTAGGGATTTTTGAAGTCACCAAACAAATTCGTCAGGGTATTTTTGGGCAAGAGGCACAGAGAGTGATTGTTGGAACAGATGAGGTGAAAATTTGGGTGCGTTATTCTGAAGAAGATCGTGAAGATCAATTCGATTTAAACAACATGCGTATCAAAAGTGCTGATGGCAAACAAATATTATTGAGTGAGTTGGTGACCTATTCAATTAAAAGGGGGCCAGTAAGTTTAAAAAGAAGAGATGGGCGAAGAGAGATTGTTGTTGACGCTAGTGTAGATGATCCTACAAAAGTAGGGGAGGTCAATGCCAAGATTGTCGAAGAGGTATTGCCAAAAATTGAAGCACAATTCCCTGGAGTTGATATCATCCAAAGAGGTCAAGGCGAACGAAGCGAAAAAGCATTGGCCTCAATGCAAATCAATGTGGCAATTTTGTTCGTGGTAATGATTATTATCATGTCATTAAATTTTGAATCTGTTTGGCAAGGACTGTTAATTCTACTTGTGGTTCCTGCTGGCGTTGCTGGAGGGATTCTGGGGCATTCGATTGTTGGTATTCCGGTATCTATTTTAAGTGCATTCGGAATGATTGCCCTCATTGGAATTTTAATCAACGACTCCATTGTGTTTTTAGATACCTACAATCGAAATTTACTGGAAGGTATGCCTACCAGAGAAGCAGCAATGGATGCTGCCAGATCTCGATTTAGACCAATCTTACTTACTTCTGTAACAACAGTAGCCGGTTTACTTCCATTAATACTAGAGACTTCATTTCAAGCGCAATTTTTAATTCCAATGGCTGTGGCTATTGCATTCGGATTATTATTTGGTACCGTCTTCATTTTGTTTTTCTTTCCTGCCATTATTTTGGTGCACAATGATATGAGAAGAGCTTGGCAAGTTGCTTTTACTTCAGATAAAAGAGTTTTGCTCGACACAACAAAAGCAGGCAAACTGTCTAGATATATTGGTTTGGTATTATATTATTTAATAAGTGTTGGTTGTGCATTAATAGGTTTGTTTTCAATTTATTACGGTTTTATCAAAGGTCCTAAGTTTATCGTGTTGGGTCTAATATTAACACTTTTAGGTGGTGGGGTCATTATTCTAAAAACAAAAGAATTGGTTTCATTAATGAAAATTCAACTATCCTTATTTATGTATGTTATCCCTACAGCTATGGCAATTAAGGGTATGAGCCTCTTATTTGATGAGGGGGCTTCTGTATTGCTGGGAGGATTATTGTTACTTATTGGAGCCCTGATCATAGCATTTTTCCCAATTAAAATATTCGAAGGATTCTTAAGAATTCTATGGAAGAATGAAGGATTTGTTGATGCACGTGAGATTGAACCTGTTTTGATGAATAAAAAGCATCAAGAAAAACGAGAAATTGAGGGATGAAAAAGTTAGTCTTTATTGTCATAACGTTATTGGTATCTTTTGTGGGGCGATCACAATCAGATTTAGGTTTGATGCAAGCCATAGAAAAAGCTTTGACCAATAATTATGATATTCAGTTAATAGAAGGGAACTACCAGATTTCTAAAACGCAGAATTCATGGGGAATGGCAGGTTTGATTCCTACTTTCTCTCTAAACATTGGTAATCAGACTTCATTGCAGGATAATACCAATAATCCGGCAACCTTTTTTCCCGGTGTTTTATTAAGTGATAATCTCCAAGCTACGCTAGATATGTCTTGGACGATATTTAGTGGGTTTGGAATTCGAATTAATAAAGAGCGATTTGACATCATGCAATCTCAAACTAAAGGGAATGCGGTTGTTGTTATTGAATCGACCATTTACAATGTCATCTTAGCTTATTATACAGCTGTAGTTCAGCAGAGAAAGCTTGAAGTTATGGCAGATCTATTGGCTTATTCTAAGAAAAAACTGACTTATCACGAATTAAAAAGTGAAATGGGGATTTCAACGAGTTTGGATTTGCTTGAGTTCAAGAATCAGGTGTTAACTGATTCTACTAATTATTTGCTGCAAAATCTTTCAGTTAAAAATGCTAAACGAAATCTAAACCTGTTGATGTCAGAAGATGTTGAAATTGACTATACATTAACGGATTCTTTGAAAATAGCTACTCCTCAAATTACCTATGATGAGTTAAAAGAAAACATGTTAAGTAATAATACCAATTTGATTAATCAATTCATGAATTATGAGTTGAAGGAGCTAGAGATTTCTGCTAAAAAGAGCGCCTATTATCCAATTGTGACTTTAAATTTAGGTACAACACCTTCTGTAGGCTATTTTGAGGTTTTTGGAGATAATGGATTTTCATCTAATACAAATGCTTGGTCACATAATGCGAATATCAATATTAGATATGATATTTTTCAAGGTTGGAATCGGAAACGAAATACTCAAATCGCAGAAATTCAAAGAGATTTGGCCGGATTAGAGATCAAACAGCTTACCCTTCAACTATCTCATCAGTTAAGAGCAAATTTTGAATTATACCAGACCAGGAATAAAGTTCAATCCATGTCTTCACAACGGGTGGATCATGCAGAATTATTATGGGCTTTAGGAAAAGAGAAGTACGATTTGGGTGTTATTAATGTCTTTAATTTAAACGATATTAAATTAAGCTATCAGCAAGCTGTTTTGTCTTATTATGATCGCATGTTTGAAATGATCCAAACGCACTATGACTTAATGCGCTTAACAGGTCAGATATCCCAGGAATATAAGATTTCAGATAATTTTGACAAACAAGATTAGTTCTTGAAATAGTTGGAGTAAGAGTTGAGGCTTGATTTAATCGCAATTGTGTTTGCCCCATCTTTTTTAGCAATATAGTCGTTATTAGCTAAGTGTTTAATGCATACTTGATAATCTTCTTCACTCAAATGACTGTGTTCAAAGATAATGAGGCCCGGAGCATGTTTTTCAATCTGGAATAATTTGATCACCTCAAAATCGAAGCCTTCAGTATCAATCATTAATAAATCTACCTTAGGTAGACCGTATTTCTCAATAATTGTTGAAGATGAAATGACCTGTACTTTTTCTTCAGCAATATGCAAGCTTTTGTCAGAGGGAATCGATACGCCTTCTTTTTCGCATTTACGTTGAACATGACCAGAAGTAAAGGCTTTTTCTAGCGTTGGACGATCAAATGTTGTTAAACCAGTAGCCCAACGAGAATCGGAGAAACCGATTTTATAGATGTTTGCTTCGCCATCAGTTTCACCCATGGCGGCATTTAGAACATGGATATTTTTGTGTTTTTTGTATATACGTTTTAGAAACTTATCATAAACAAACTTTTGCGGTTCTAAGAGTACCCCTGTCCAATTATCTCTTTTAATAAATTTATGAATAGGGTCATGCGTGATGCCATCATTTGCTCCCACTTGCACAACAGTGAAATCTGAACCAATGCTTTTAGAGTAATTACTCAATAATTCGTTCAAACTATTTTTTTCTGGTTTATAAAAGTTTTTGTAATAGCCTATAAACAAAAAGTTATTTGAAGCGCTCAGACTAAATCTGATATTGAAGAAAAGGGATTTAAGGGCTTTTTTCATAGCTGAGGCAAAATTAAGTATATTTCAGTCATTAAAGGAATAAAATGTCAGCAGGTCAGTATAGAAAAAATATAGCCATTGGATTTGAAGTTGAGGTAGTACAAAAGCTCCATCAAAAATCGGGAGAATTAACCTGGGGAATTGTGAAGCGGATATTGACCAAATCTCCCCAGCATCCCCATGGAATTAAAGTGATGTTAGAGGATAAAGTAGTTGGCAGGGTAAAAAATATTATTACTGAATGAACCGTGTATCCTTTTGTACACTATTCATGTTGGTATAAAAATTAACGCAATGGACAAAATCAATCTGAAGTCTAAACTGAATTCATTTTCAGATCATTGGAACCCTAGAATTGTGGCAGAATTGAATGGTCAATATGTCAAAGTAGCTAAAATTAAGGGTGAATTTGTTTGGCATTCGCACAGCAATGAGGATGAGATGTTTATGGCTCTGCAAGGGGAGTTTGTAATGGAGTTTAGAGATCGTACCATTACACTTTCAGAAGGAGAGTGTATTGTTGTTCCGAAGGGTGTAGAACATAGGCCGGTGGCAGAAGAGGAATGTGAAATTATGTTGTTTGAACCAAAATCAACGGTTAATACTGGAACTGTTGATTCGGAATTCACTAAAACGGATTTAGAAAAAATTTGATCGACCGCCTATAAACTAAAAAGCCGTCTTGGAAATTCCAAGACGGCTTTTTTAATTAGACTATTTCAATTATTTCAATACGGTCACATGACCTCTGAATTCGTATTTTTTATCAGTTGATTTCTCTTTACATTCTACCAACCAAACATAAGTTCCATCTTCTACAAGTCCTGATGAACCATAGTTTCCGTTCCACTCAGCAATTTGATTGTAAGTTTCCCATACTGGTTCACCCCAACGGTTGTACATAGTAAGGTGGAAATCATAGATGTCAATACCATCAATATAGATTCTCCAAGTTTGGTTTAATTCATCTCCATCAGGTGTGAAGATATTTGGAGCATAAATAATAACGTCACTAACAATGTGTACTACTGAAGTTACATCTGCCGTACATCCCCATTCATTTGTTACTTGTAGGTTTACTGGATAGTCACCAACCACACCTTCAGGATAATAAACACTTGGGTTAGGGATAGTAGATTGATTCGGTGATCCTCCAGGGAAGTTCCAAGAATAAGTATTACTATCACCAGGCGTCACATTATTCATTGAGATTCCTGTATCAAAAATTGTTGATGGATTAGGATTCGCGTAGAATAACGGTGAAGGTACATCATGAATTTGTATGTATTCATTTGCGGTAAATGCTTGATGACATCCTTCAGGTGTATATATTTCAATATAAACATCATATAGACCTACCTGGTTAAATGTAATTTGTAAGGAGTCATTGTCATAATATTCAACTCCGTTAATTCTCCAGGTAGTTGAATCAACTACGGCATTACTTGTTGTATTATAGAATGTTATTGTTGATGGATTACATCCCCATGTTCTATCTGACATAAATGTCGGAGCCGGAATAGTATTCATATATACCCATGAACAAATAGTTTCAGGAGTTGTTTCACAAACATCAGACACGGTAACACAATACTCAGTGTCTACTGTAGGGTTCATGAAAACAGAACTGTCTGAACCTCCTATTGGAGTACCGTTTGCAGTCCAACTATAGTTGTAATCAGGCGAAGCATCTAAGAATCCTCCGTTTGCCGTTACAGTATGTACTGTGTCTTGTCCTGGACAAATCCATATTTCAGGAGTAATATCCAAGTCAATAGGTTGGTGATGATCAATATTTAAAGTTAAAGTATTCGTCACACAACCAAGATCTGAAGTACCGAATACATCTACCGACATATTTGTGCCAGCCGGCGAAGGAGTAATCATGTTTGTGCCAGTTGTTGAAGTACCTGCCGTCCAGGAGTATGTGTAAGACGTTCCAGGACCAGCAGCAGAAACAACTTGTGTAGCGGTTCCATTTTGACAGATAACAGTATCAGCAGATACTAAACTTAATACGTCTGGAGCAGGGTCAACTAAATCATAAGGCGCTGGTGTAGTATATTCACATCCAACTATATCTCTTGAGATAACTGTGTAAGAACCTGCAGGTAAGCCAGTAAATACGTTAGATGGCTGCCATGTAGTTCCTCCATCAATAGAGTATTCCATTGCACCTAAATTACCTGATGCAGGAGAGACATCTGAAGTTACGGTGATAGTTCCGTCAGAAAATCCTTGACAAGAAGGGTCTGTTCCAGCAAGTGTATGTTCTTCAACAGAGAAGTAAACGCTCATTGTGTCACGACCATCATCACAAACACCGTTAGTATCTTCTTCAACCAATACGAACTCGTAGATTCCAGCTTGATTGATTAGTCCTGTAGGATTTAAAACTGTATTTGAAGGGTTAAATAATGCATTACCAAATCCTCCAGAGAATGTTGTAATTGTACCTAATTCCCAGTGATAAGCTGCTACTGCTGGGTCTTGTGCTAATGTTCCGTTTAAAGGATATCCACCACCCATTACATAACAGATTGAATCATCAAGACCAGCGTCAGGTACAATTGGGTCAACTGCATTGACAGGCCATGTAATGCTTTGAGGTACACCTGCAACGGTCGCAGTAATAGTGAAGACAGTAGTATCTACTGGTAAGAAGCCAATATTTGGGTCACCAGGAATTGGTTGATATGCAGTTCCCGCGGGAGTTGCAGTAAAGTTGGTTGCTCCTGCTGGAAATTGTCCAGAAAAGTCAACGAATGCTGTATCACCTGAACAGATAGTTGTTTCACAAACAGGTAAAATGATAGTTACGAATCCATTACCAGTGTTTCCACCTTGAGTACATCCTACACCAGCTGGGATCAAACTTGATCCACCACCGCCGCCGCCTCCAGCGTTTGCACCGGTACAACAACCATCATTTCCGCCGCCACCGCCGCCGAAATAGCCGCCACCGCCGCCTCCACCTGAAGCAGTGTTCCATAATCCACCGTTTCCTCCAGTAGAACCAACACCAGCGTTACCTCCAGGAGGTACACCAGCCCATGGAGCTCCACCAGCACCAGGTGCAGATTGAGTTCCTCCGCCACCACCAGTAGCGAAATAAGAATCACCTTGCGCTCCTTGAGCACAACCTCCGTCACCACCATCTGCACTGTAGAACGTACTTGTTCCACCGCCTCCGGCTCCACCTCCGCCTCCGGCAATTATAGTAGGTGTTCCGTTTAAGTTAATATTAGTAGATCCACCACCACCACAAGAGTTGTAGTTAGCATTACCTCCAACTGCGGCATAGCCGTTACCACCACCGTTCGTACCGGCACCAGGACAAGGTCCTGTTCCTCCAATGACAATGTCAATTACATCTCCCGGAGATACAGGAAACATTCCTTGAATCAGTGCACCATTACCACCATTGTAATAGGCACCAGATCCTCCTGGCGCGCCTCCGGCAATAATTTCAATATCCCCGTTAATACATCCAGGAATTGTAAAACTATTAGGTCCAGCTGTGTTGAATACAATGGTATCTTGAGCATTTCCTGTTATCGAGAAAAGCCCGATTATCATTGATAGTAGCGTGATCTTTTTCATTTCGATCTTTTTAATTTTTTCTTTAAGACTTAGAGTCAAAGGTATTAGTTGCCATTTTTCCATTACTCAGTCTTTTTTTCGTTTAGTTTAAAGTCTACAAAACCATTAAACTGGCCTTGTATGTGACTTAAACGGTCATTATTTCAATAGGTTGCTTTTATTAATGTTAGGTTTTCCATGTCCTAACATTAAATTCACTTAGCGTTATTTTCTTCACAATTTTTTAGTGTGTGTGGAGAGATCATGTCAGAGCTCCCTTGTTGACCTTTATTAAAACAATTTATTTCTAATCCCAATTTTGAAAACCAACCTTCAAAATCCTCAAAGATGTACGCCGCTTCTGCTTCTAAAGTGCAAAAGAAAGTTGAAGTAACATGGTCTGTATGCGTACTGATAATTCCCTTTTTACTTAGGATTTTTTTGTCAATTTGCTTGGCTTGTTCTGCCGTACTGACGGTTTTAACCTTAAACTGTACAAAATAAACTGGGCGATCCTGAGCCCATGTCGAATTTAAAATTCCAAAAAAGAATAAAAACAAAATTAGAAAGGTTTTCATTTGTGTTGAAATAATAGGTGTTGATTAAAATTAAACACTTTTTGTTTAAAATTCATCACAACTTATTGATAATTAATACAAAAACAAATGATTATTGAATTGCTAATCAGCTTTTTTTGCTCCAAATTTCTCAAGTAGTACTATTAAGGCAAGTCCCAAAATTGCCAAAAGTATTGCGTAAGCTAAAAAATTAGGCTCACCAGTCAATTTTGAAAAATTAAATGGGGATATGTTTTCTTGGATTTTAGGAACGAGTTCTCCATGTCTATCCGTTCTCCACTCTAAGGTATTTTTCCATGGCCAAATTTTATTTAAAGATCCGATTAAAAAACCTGTTAATAATGCAATAGTAACATCCTTAAAATTTTTAAAAGCATAGTTTAGTACTTTCGAAAAGGCGATTAAGCCAAACAGACATCCCGCCATAAAAAGTCCAATTATAGTGAAGTGCCCGACAAATATGTCCCATGCTTTATCTTTTAGTGCGTCCATCAAGCCTGTTAAACTTCCTAAAATTGTAGTGTATGCTCCTAAAAGCAATAAAATAAAACTTCCTGATATACCGGGTAAAATCATTGCACAAATTGCCAATGACCCACAAATAAATATATAGAAGAGGTTAGCGCTCTCAGCTGATGGTGATATTAAAGTGATTCCGAATGCTACAGCGGTTCCTATTATTAAGGATAAGATGGTTTTTACATTCCATTTAGCCACGGTTTTACCTACTAGCCAAATAGAGGCGATTATCAGACCAAAAAAGAATGACCAAAGTAAAATGGGGTGATTCTCTAATAAATAGGTGAGTAGTTTTGCTAAGGAAAGAATGCTGATAATTATCCCTAAAAAAATTGCTGCTAAAAAATTACCATTTAATTCAGTCCACATGGCTTTAAAGCCTTGAGATTTCCAAGTTTTTAGCAATCCAAATTTTAAATTTGAAATGGTTTCAAGAAACTCCTCGTAAATTCCTGTGATAAAGGCAATAGTTCCGCCAGATACACCAGGAACAACATCAGCTGCCCCCATTCCTAGACCTCTTAGAACTAAACCAAGAAAACTTTTTTTAGTCTTCTTCTGGTTCGTCATCTTGCGCTTGCTTTAAGGTTTTTTCAATTTTTTCAGGTAAAAACTCGAAGAAGGTATCTCCTCTTAAGCCTAGTCTAAGACATTCTAATGGAATTACTTCATTAGGTGCAATGTTTCCTAGATTAACGTTTGCTCCGAATAATCGAATGAACCAAACCTGTTGCGTTTTTTTAGGAGCTTCCCAAAGAATACTGTTCGGGTCTATTTTGGCAATAATTTTATTAATCAAATAAGTATGAGCGGTTCCATTCGGTCTAAATACACCTACTGTTCCACTTTCACGGCCTTCGGCAATAACTTTCCACGACCCAGCCTCAAGTTCAGTGCTCATCATTTTTATCCATTTTGCAGGTGAAATAATGATTCCTGCATCTTTTGAACCCACCTCAGACATTACCGTTCTGTCCTTAGAGAGGGTGTTGATGTATTCTAATTTTTTGTCATGAGGGATAATAATGGATCCATCAGATACTTCACATAGGTCCAAATTATATTTGTCCAATAATTTTCTGAAATCATTGAATTTATTCCTTGCGATAAACAATTCGAATAATGTACCACCGAAATAGGGTCTAATTCCAGCACTTTGGTAAAGTTTAATTTTCTCTTCTAAGTTTTTAACTACATATGCAGTTCCAAACCCGAACTTAGCGATATCAAAGTATTCTCCACTTGAATCGATTAGGTTTTCAACTTCTCTAAGGCTTAAGCCTTTATCCATCATCATTGTTGTACCAGATTCTCTCGGTTTTTCTGGACGATTTGGGATATAAGTGAGATTAAAGTTTTTATTCATTGTTCAGGTCAAGTATTTGTATGAATTCTGGTATATGTTCTGCTTCTGGCAGGTACAAAAATAGTGTTTTTGCCGAATTAGAGTTGATTAGGAATTCTTTCTTAAAAATATGTAAACTTTCAGTTTTTTGTCCATCTTGCCATAGCAATACGCTGAAATAAATTCTTACTTCTGGGGAAAGTTCCTCTAAATTTTCACGTGCTGCGATAAAATCAATTGCTTCGGCCAGGCTGAATTGAGATTTTATTTTAGCCAGCATGATAATGGCATCTGCATAATTAGGTTCAACTTGTAAAGCCATTTCCAGCTCAGTTTCTGCCTCTAGCAAGCGTTCTTGTTTATATAAGGCTTCGGCTAAAACGTGGCGATAATTGGGGTTTTCTGGTTGGATTTCAACTGCCCGTTGCAGGAAATTAGTGGCCTCTTTAGAAAAGCCTTGCAGTTCTTTTATAATTCCAATACCCAACCATGGTTCAGCTAAATCAGGATTTTTCTCTTTACTTAGATGATAGAATTCCAATGCTTCATCATAACGCTCTAATCGTTCATATGCCTCGGCCAGGTAACTCAAAGTGAGTGCATCATCTTCATCTAATTCAATACACTTGGTATATGCTTCAAGTGCTTTTTGGTATTCATTCACTTGCATATAAGTGTTCCCCATATTGAAGTGCGCAGATGCAAATTCATCATTGATAATGATTGAATAATCGTATGCCCATATCGCTTTTTCAATGTTGTTTTTTAAGAAATAGATGTTTCCTAAATTATACCAGGCTGTAAAGGAGTAGGGGTTATTGTCAATATATCGGGTGTAAAATTCTATACACTTATCAAAATTTCCTAGTCGCTCATAACAATATGCAATTTCATAGATAGCCGACTCGTTTTCTGGTGATTTCTCAAGTATAACAGTTAATACTCTGATGGCATTAGTGTAGTCATGAATATTCTCATATTCTAGTGCTAAATCGAAACGGATGTCTTCTACTTCCCAAGCGTCATCTTGTTTTTCGGCAATGTCAAGTGCTTTTTCGAAATGTTTGATAGCATTTTCGTGATCTCTTAATTGAGAAAAAACACTCGCCTTGGTTACATATACTTCAATATTGAATGGCTCAGTTTTTTCTAAATTTTGAAGTAATAGCAAACTCTCTTTTAATTGACCTGTAGTCGAATAAATCTGAGCTTTTCTTAACTCGAAAACCGAATTTCCAGGATGCTGATCTTTAGCAAAGTTAATTGCCGATAGCGCCTTTTTCATCTGGTTTTTAACGATAAAATGGTCGATAATTTGCTCTAAAATTTCAGAATCAAAGTAGTATGCTTCTTTTGCAGAAAGCATTTGTTCATAACGCTCTAACTCTGAATTGAATTGAGAGTCAAAACCTTCGTCATCATCTTCTTCATCAAACATAAATACTCCTTTCTTTAAGACCAGAATTGTTCTGACCCTTAACAAAAATAAAAGGAAGCGGTAGTCGATAACATTGGTCTTGCTAATCTTATTAACAAGTTTATCAACACAAGCTTAATTTAGAAATCAATTTTCCCACCTCTTTTTCGCTCAGCTTCTCTTAAGAATATTTTTCTCAATCTGATCGATTCGGGAGTCAGTTCCACATATTCATCTTCTTGAATATATTCTAAAGCTTCCTCTAAAGAAAAGGTTTTTGGTGGAATTACTTTCGTCTTCTCATCCGTTCCAGACTTACGCATATTGGTAAGCTGTTTGGTTTTAGTAACGTTAATTACTAAATCTCCAGCCTTGGAGTTTTCACCAATTACCTGACCTTCATATATATCAACGTTTGGCTCAATGAAAAATTTTCCACGATCTTGTAATTTATTCAACGAGAACGGTACACTTGAACCTTTTTCCATTGAAATAAGCGATCCATTTAATCTACCAGGAATCTCACCTCTATGTGGTTCGTATCCTGTAAATCTATGTGTCACAACGGCTTCACCACCCGTTTGAGTCATCATTAAACTTCTTAATCCAATGATACCTCTTGATGGAATAGAGAATTTACAAATCATTCTGGCACCTTTTGGCTCCATACTTACCATCTCACCTTTTCTTTTGGTAACAGCATCAATTGCCGTACCAGAAAATTCTTCAGGTAAATCAATTGTAAGATCTTCAATAGGTTCAGATTTTACACCATCTATTTCTTTCAGGATAACTTGTGGTTGCCCTACTTGCATTTCGTATCCTTCTCTTCTCATTGTTTCCAACAATACAGATAAGTGCATGACACCACGCCCAAAAACATTCCACTTATCGGCAGAATTAGTTGCCTCTACTTTAAGTGCGAGATTTTTCTCTAGTTCTTTTTGTAATCTATCATTTATATGTCTTGAAGTCACAAATTTTCCTTCTTTACCGAAAAACGGTGAATCGTTAATTGTAAACAACATTGACATTGTTGGTTCGTCAATTGAAAAAGGTGCTAATGGATCAGGGTTTTCGAAATCACAAATAGAATCTCCAATATCAAATCCCTCAATACCTGTAATTGCACAAATGTCTCCTACTTGTACCTCTTCAACTTTTCTCTTTTCCAATCCTTCAAAAACAAAAACTTCTTTGATTTTGTGTTTTTCTAAAGAACCGTCACGCTTAGAAAGCATGATTTGTTGGTTAGGTTTCACAGTTCCCCTTGTTAACCTTCCAATGGCAATTCTACCAACGAATGAAGAATAATCTAGAGATGTAATTAACATCTGCGTATTTCCTTCATCAAATTTCTTAGGCGGAAAGTAATCAAGAATTACGTCAAGAATAGTATCAATTGAATCCGTTGGTTTTTGCCAGTCTTTTGACATCCAACCATTTTTAGCAGAACCGTAAACAGTTTCAAATTCTAATTGCTCTTCATTAGCATCTAATTCGAACATCAAATCAAATACTTTTTCATGAACTTCATCAGGAGTACAGTTTTCTTTATCAACTTTATTAATTACCAAAAGTGGTTTTAATCCTAGCTCTAATGCTTTTTGCAAAACAAATCGTGTTTGCGGCATTGGACCTTCAAAGGCGTCAACTAAAAGACAAACGCCATCAGCCATGTTCAGAACACGCTCAACTTCACCACCAAAATCACTGTGGCCAGGTGTGTCAATAATGTTGATTTTAGTATCCTTATAAAAAACAGATACGTTTTTGGAAGTAATCGTAATTCCTCTTTCTCTTTCCAAAGGGTTACTGTCCATGATTAATTCACCAGAACTTTTGATGGGGTTTTTACCCGCTTCAATCATTCTGTCTACCAAAGTTGTTTTACCGTGGTCAACGTGTGCGATAATCGCAATGTTTCTGAGCTCCATTTTTTGTTACTTATTATCTTGTGTTTTATTTCTAAAATTCTATCGTCTTCTTCTTCTCTCTCGAGATGCAAATTTTCCTTTACCAGAATTTCCTCCACCAAAGTTTCCGCCTCCAGATCTTCTCTTGCTTCTATTTCCGCCTCCTTTTCCTCCGCCTGAGTTTCCTTTTTTCGTTTGTTCAACATTCATTTTTTTACCTTCAAAATCAACGTTTTGTAGTCTTTTTAAAATGATGTCGGTGCTTTCAATATCAGCATCAAAAAATGAAAAGTTTTTGAGGATATCGATTTTACCAATTGAACCTTTATTAATATCGGTATTGTCACAAATCATTCTTAATAAGGCTCCGGAATTTAATCCGTCTTTATCACCAAGATTGACAAAGAATCTGTTTTTATTGTCGTCATCTCTATCTCTTCGTTTTCTTCCGTCTCGTCCTCCATCTCTTCCCGAAGAAACTTCGGCATCAATATTTCTTGATTTTGAGTAATAGCTGATGAATTTATTGAATTCAGCTGATACGAACCGCTCTATAAACTCTTCTTTAGAGACATTCTCGAATTTCTCCATTACCATAGGCATGTATTTGGAGATTCCTTCTTTGTTTACTTCAACCGCGGACATTTTATCCACTAAGTGCATTAACTGCTTTTCACAAATTTGATCAGCTGAAGGTAATTTTTGAGGTTGAAAAGAAGTTTTAATGATTCTTTCAATACTGCTCAGTTTTCTTCCTTCTCGTGATCCGGCAATTGCAACCGAAATACCTTTTTTACCTGCTCTTGCCGTTCTACCTGATCGGTGAGTATAATTTTCAACTTCTTCAGGAAGGTTGTAATGAATGACATGCGTAATATCATCTACATCAATTCCTCTTGCAGCCACATCTGTAGCTACTAATACTTGAAGTGTTTTGTCTCTGAATTTACCCATCACACGATCTCGTTGTTGTTGAGATAAATCACCGTGTAAAGGTTCAGCACTGTAACCGTCTGCCATTAATTTGTCTGCGACAGCAGCAGTTTCTCTTCTTGTTCTACAGAACACCAAACCATAAATATCAGGGTTGAAATCTAATAACCTTTTTAACGCAGGATACCTGTCTCTGTCTTTAACAACATATGAATGATGCTCAATATTTTTATTGGTCTCATTTTTACCACCAACAGTAATCTCGAACGGATCAGTCATGTAGGTTTGAGCAATTCTCGCCACTTCTTTAGGCATGGTTGCTGAGAATAGCCAAACGCATTTATCTTCTGGAGTTTTTTCTAGAATGTTGTCAATGTCTTCTTTGAAGCCCATATTCAACATTTCGTCTGCCTCATCTAAGATTACCGTATCAACTTCGTTTAATTTGATTTTTTTTCGATTGATCAAATCAACCAACCTTCCAGGGGTTGCTACAATAATATGAGCGCCCTTTTCAATTTGTCTGATTTGTTTCATGATGTCAGTACCACCATAAACCGACACAACGTTTAAGCCTTTGATGTTTTTAGAAAAGGCATCCAAATCTTTAGCAATTTGAATACACAATTCACGTGTTGGACAAATGATCAGTCCTTGCGTATTTTTTGATCCCGCATCAA
>JAUHXX010000027.1 GCA_030426825.1 Bacteroidia bacterium
AATAGAAAAGAATTATTTAATTATGAAAAACGGTAATTCATTAATTGGGTTGTTTCAAGGGATGTTTGAAAATAACATTTTAACGTTTAACCCAGGTTGGGATGAAAACGCAAACAAATTAGAAGATTTTGATGATGTGAGAAGTATTCAACAGCATTTAAAAGAAAACCACATCAAGCTAAAAAGAGAAGCTGATAAGAACACATCAGGTCCTGGAAGTATTGTTTTTTTTGACCCTGATGGAAACACGATTTTAATAGACCAGCATGTATAAATGAAAAACGGAAAACCAATTTTGATTTTCCGTTATTTATTGTGTGAGGAGAAGGGTAGAGTAAAAGCTTGAGACATGACCGCTTTCTAGAGATTGTCTCGAGCTTAATTTTTTTAGTTACTTTTTTTGAAGGACGACATTTAATAGATGAATCAACATTATCTGTCATGAGAACCTTTCAATTTTTCATTTTACTTTTTATTCAAAGCAATCTGTTCAGCCAATTGGCCCCAATTAAGGTGTCTGTAACCGATTTCAATAAAAATCCCCTAGTTGGAGAACAAATTTTATTTGTAGAGAAAACATCCAATCAAATAGTAAAAGGAGTTTCGAATGAAAATGGCGAATTTTCTGTAAAATTGCCAAAAGGTCATTATCAAATAAGATTAAAAAGTGTTGGAGAGGCCCAAGATTATTCAGAAATAGAAATCCCAGAACTTCCAGCCAATGCTGCGTATCAAGAAATGTGGATGGAAGTAATGATTTCTGAGGCAACTTCATTTACATTGGATAATTTGAATTTTGCCTCTGGTTCTTCAACCATCCTAAAGTCGTCCTATTCAGAGTTAGGTGAATTGATAGCATATCTAAAATTGAAACCTCATACCAAAATTGAAATTGCTGGACACACGGATAGTGATGGAGACGATAGTTCCAACCTAACACTTTCTCAAAGACGTGCAGATGCCGTAAAAAAATATTTAGTTCAAAACGGAATTTCTTCAAGTCGTTTGGTAGCTAAAGGATATGGAGAAATGTATCCGATAGCTTCTAATGATTCAGAAACAGGAAAAGCTTTAAACAGAAGAACCGAGATTCGTATTAATTGAGCATGCTCTTTTAACAATTTAAAGCATCTTTTAGCGTATTAGCATTTAGACCTATCTTTACGGTTTACGGTGCGCTTCGCTAAAAATTACATATTATTTGTTTTAGTTTTATTCTTGAATGTAGAATCCTATGGTCAAGATCGATTAGAAAAAACTTTTGAACTCTCAACCGACACCATTCAGTTCGATTCGGTATCGGTGTATATATCAGGCTTTAAGTTGTTTATTGATGGAAACCCATTAAATGACAGTTTGTTTCAACTCAATCCGATTGAAGCTTTTATTCTTTTAGATGCCAGTGTGCAGGGTGATTCTGTTTCAATCAAATATTATCAAACGCCCATTAATCTTAATCAAACCTTATCCCATAAGTCGAGAGACATAATTGTTGCTGATACAGTTGAAAATGTCGACCCGTTTTTATACTCTGTCTCAACAAATCGACCAAATGAGGATTTGTTTGGTTCATCTAAGCTTAACAAGCAAGGGAGTATATCTAGAGGGGTAACTGTAGGAAATGCGCAAAATCTATCGCTTCAATCAACCTTGAATTTGCAGTTAGATGGTCAGATCGGTCCAAATTTGTTCATGACCGGATCTATTTCTGACAATAACATTCCTTTTCAACCCGAAGGAAATACTCAGAAATTACAAGAGTTTGATCAAGTTTTTCTTAAAGTCTACAATGATGATTTTGCCGTTATTGGTGGAGATTTTTGGTTGAGAAAACCGCAAGGATACTTCTTAAATTACACCAAAAGAACTCAAGGACTTTCTGTCGAAGCATATCATGACATGGCTTTACTTGGAATGAAAGGAAAAGCAAATCACAAAATATCTGGGGCTTTTTCAAAGGGTAAGTTTGCCAGAAATATTATTCAAGGAGTTGAGGGAAATCAGGGGCCATATAGATTAACTGGAACGGAGAACGAGCCATTTATTATTGTGTTGGCCGGAACAGAAAAAGTTTTTATTGATGGCGTGTTAATGCAAAGGGGTCAAGAATTTGATTATGTGATTGATTACAATACTGCAGAAGTTACCTTTACTGCTAATCAGTTGGTGACTAAGGATAAAAGGATAATCATTGAATTTCAATATTCTGATTTGAACTATGCGCGTTCTTTGTTGGCTTACAATGCCGAATTTAAGGGAGAGAAATACCACAGTTGGCTAAACGTTTATTCAGAGCAAGACGCCAAAAATCAGACAATTCAACAAACGTTGACTGCTGAGAAAAGGGGAATTTTAGCTATGGTTGGAGACAGTATTCAAAACGCCTTCTCCAATAGTATAGATAGTGTTGGTTATTTCGATAATCGAGTATTATATAGTCTTGTCGATTCACTTGGATATGATTCTGTACTTGTCTTCTCTGTAAATCAAGATTCTGCGATCTATCAAGCTTCTTTTGAATTTGTTGGGGCTAATAACGGAAATTACATCTTTCAACAATTCACCGCAAATGGGAGAGTTTATAAGTGGGTCGCGCCAGTTGCCGGGGTTCCGCAGGGAGATTATGAAGCAGTGCAGTTATTGGTGCCTCCTCAGAAAAAACAAATGTTCACCTTTGGAACCGAGTATCTCTTTACGAAAAATATCAAATCCAGTGTAGAATTTGCGTTGAGTAACCAGGATATCAATACCTTTTCAAATCTTGATGCAGGAGATAATCAAGGCTATGGTGTGAAATGGAATTGGAATTCAAAATCAGATATAAGAGAAAAAAAGCTAAAGCTTTTGACTAATGCCAGTTTCGAATTTCAAGATAAGAACTTTAACCCTATCCAATGGTTCAGGTCTGTGGAGTTTGATCGAGACTGGAATGTTCGAAATCAACCCTTTGAAGGAAACCAGTATTTATCAGAAGTAGGAGTGAAATTGCTTGGTAATGGTTTTGGGTCAATCGGAGTTGAAGCCCAAAATTTTGTTTGGGGAAAAGATTATACTGGATTTAGAAATAACTTGAACATTTTAGTGAACAAAAAAGGCTTTAAAGCCAAAGCAAACGGTAGTCTCCTGTTGTCAGAAGGATTAGAAAAAACCACTTTTTTAAGACATAATTCTACCCTGTCTCAAGATATTAAAGTGTTGAAAGTCGGTTTTGAGGATATCCATGAACAAAATGAGAAATATTTTTCTGGAAATCCAGTCTTACAAGCATCATCTTATAGATTTTATGACTGGAAAGTTTTCATCTCTACCTTGGACTCATCAAGGAATAAATTTGAAATCTATTATAGAGAACGCTACGATTGGTTTTCTGATTCCGTTAGATTGAATAAATCCGCCAAAGCTCAAAACATAGGAGCAGAGGCTCAATTACTAAAGAATCGTAACAATGTTATAAAGCTCAATTTAAATTATAGAAAGTTAGATGTCTTGGATACGGCCTTATTCAATTCTAAGCCTGAAAATACGATTTTAAATCGTTTAGAACATGTTTTAAGATTGTGGAAAGGAGCGGTAACATCAACGACATTCTATGAATTGGGTAGTGGTTTAGAATTGAAACGTGAATTTATTTTTCTGGAAGTGAATTCTGGTCAGGGCACGCACACATGGATAGATTATAATAATGACGGAGTTAAGGATTTAGGAGAGTTCGAAATTGCTGCATTTCAAGATCAAGGTAATTATATTAGGGTGTTTATTCCTACAAACACCTATGTTAGAACTTATAGCAATCAGTTTAACTCCAGCATCATGATCAGGCCCGAGAGAATTTGGTCATCAAAAAAGGGAATCAAAAAGTTTTTATCGCGTTTTTCTGATCAAATAGTTTATAAAATCAACAGAAAAACGAGTTACGAAGATAACTTTCAAGCCCTGAATCCTTTTGTTTATGAGATTGCGGATACAAGTTTAGTTTCAATTTCAACCTCTTTTAGAAATACATTCTATTTTAATAAAACAAATTCAGTGTTTGGTGCAAATTACTCATTTCAAGAGAACGGATCTAAAGTCCTTTTATCAAACGGATTTGACTCCAGATTAAATACATTTCATGAAGTTAGAGTTCGTTGGAATATCAGCAAATATTACAATTTGAGAGCAAACGGTGTATTGGGAAGAAAAAAGAACAATTCAGATTATGCGGCAACAAGAAACTTTTTTATTGATTACTACGAAATTGCACCGACTTTTTCATACCAACCCGGTTCTGCATTTCGAATTTCCCTGAACGGAAAATATTCAGACAAGAGTAATAACTCTGATCTAAACGAACATGCCATATTGCGAGATATCGGTCTTGAACTGCGTTTTAACCAGGCTAAAAAGGGCAGTTTTAATGCCAAAATGAATTATATCCTCATTACCTATAATGGTGCATTAAACAATTCATTGGCATTTGAGATGTTAGAAGGACTTAAAACCGGAAATAACTTCACATGGGGTCTAGGATATCAAAGAAAAGTCGCTAAGAATTTGCAGTTAAACTTTAATTATAACGGACGGAAATCTGAATCGAATAAAGCCATTCATTCAGGAGGTATGGAGTTGAGAGCTTTCTTTTAATTAACTTAGCTGCAAATTAATCCAAAGTTTATGAAAAATTCAATTTATCTATTATCGCTTGCTTTTATCCTAATTGGTTTCAACTCTTGTAAACCTAAAGCACCTGAAGTTAATCCTGAATACGTTGGCTCATGGTATGGTTATGATAATACCTCTGCTTACTCGATTACAATTAGTGAGAATGGCGTTGCAAATTATCAAAAGTTATCAGGTATTCTAACGGTCACGGCTAGTGGAAAAGCACGAGTTAAAGGAACTAAATTTAAAATTGGAGTGAAGAAATTCTACATGGCTCAAGAACCGACTTTGGTTAATGATGACGGATATATTTACTATCAAATGATTTTAGATGATGTAGTTTACGAGCGCTATTAGGCGCATCAATTATGCTAAGTCAACATAAATAAATCTGTATTTTTGGCTTAAACCATTCGCTTCAAACATATGAAAATGAAATTTGGGACTAAAGCAATCCATGGTGGTCTTGAACCAGATTCAGCAACTGGGGCTATAATGACACCAATTTACCAAACAAGTACGTTCGTTCAAAATGGAGTGGGTAATCATAAAGGTTATGCCTATTCTAGAACGCAGAATCCTACTAGACATGCGCTGGAAGAAAATATAGCACAACTAGAAAATGGAAAATTTGGAGCTTGTTTTGGTAGCGGGATGGCAGCAATTGATTGTGTACTGAAGTTGTTTAATCCAGGAGATGAAATTATTTCAACCAATGACCTTTATGGTGGGACTTATCGGATTTTTAAAACCATTTTTGAAAAGTACGGATTAAAATTCCATTTTGTAGGAATGGAAAATGCGCTAGAAATAGAGACATACATCAATGCCAACACTAAAATGATTTGGGTAGAGACACCCACAAATCCGTTACTAAACATTATCGATATTACGGCATGCGCAGAGATAGCCCAGCAGAATAATATTTTGCTTGCCGTTGACAACACTTTTGCTACCCCATTTTTACAGAATCCTTTGGATCTAGGGGCAGATATTGTTATGCATTCTGTCACAAAGTATTTAGGAGGTCATTCTGATGTTGTTATGGGTGCTTTGGTTTGCAATGATGAAAACATTGCTAAAGAAATTTACCGTATTCAGAATTCTTCTGGGGCGATAACTTCACCAATGGATGCGTTTTTAGTATTAAGAGGAATTAAGACATTACATGTGAGAATGCAGCGACATTGTGAAAATGGCAAGCAAGTAGCTGAATTTCTTAAATCACACCCTAAAGTAGATAAGGTCTATTGGCCGGGCTTTGAAGATCATCCAAATCATCAGATTGCGAAAACCCAAATGAGAGATTATGGAGGAATGCTATCCTTTACTTTGAAAGAGAATAGATTGGAAGATGCACATCAGATGCTTGAAAATATGCATATTTTTGCGCTGGCGGAATCGTTAGGAGGAGTAGAGTCTTTGTCAGGACATCCTGCTACTATGACTCACGGAGCAATTCCTAAAGAAGAGCGAGAGAAAATTGGCATTGTAGATTCCATGATTAGATTAAGCGTAGGTATTGAAGACGTGACTGACTTAATTGAGGATTTAGAGAATGCCTTGAATAAATTAAATTAGAGAAATGAACGTAGAAGAAATAACACCCAAAGACGCGTTGAGCGCAGTCAACTCAGGATCCCATATATTTGTGGATGTTCGTGAAGCTTATGAATTAGATGAGTTATCTTATGGCATTGATCACACACATATACCATTAGGTGAAATTGAAATCAGAATGTCCGAATTTCCAAAAGATAAGAATATCATCATTGGTTGTAGATCTGGCAAAAGAAGCATGAATGCATGTATGTTTTTGAAGATGAACGGATATACGAATATCCAGAATTTAGAAGGTGGAATTATAGGCTGGACTGAAAATGGCTGCCCAACAAAATAAATTAGCTTATATAACCGGTTCTTCGAAAGGCATTGGTAAGGCTTTGGTTGAGGTGTTACTTGAAAAAGGATTCCAGGTTATAGGTTTGTCGCGTTCAAATGAAATCGATCACCACAACTTTCAGCATGCAGAGATCGATTTATCAAATATAAAGGCTGTGGCGGCCTATTCATTCGAAAAACAGGCCAGTCAAGTGATTTTGGTGAATAATGCTGGCCTTGTTGGAGATATCAACCCGGTAGGTGCAGTTGATAATCAGAAGATTACGGAGGTCATGAATGTGAATACGATTGCACCACAAATACTTTGCAATAATTTCTTAAAACGTTTTCAAAACGAAAAAGGGGAGTTCCATATACTGAATATCAGCTCGGGAGCAGGGAAAAGCCCGATCAGTTCTTGGGCAACATACTGTGCATCTAAAGCGGCGTTAGACCTTTTTTCTGAAACCATTAGTTCAGAACTGGAATGGTCTCAACTAACCAATTGGCACATCCATTCTTGTGCGCCTGGGGTGGTAGATACTGCAATGCAAAGTCAAATTCGAACAGCATCTGAAGCTGAGTTTAATAGAGTTCAGTACTTTAAAGATTTAAAACTGAATAATGAACTTTATAGCCCAGAATTTGTCGCTAATAAGTTGTTACAAGTCATTGAAAATCCTCAAAATTTCCCGGAGACCTTAATTTCAGTGCGCGATTTCTAAGCGTGCATAATATTCCGTTTACCAACAAATCGTGCCGTTCATAACTACCGTTTAATCAATAATCAGTAAGGTTGAGTATATTGTAACGTCTAAATTGCTGATTGTTTGGTAATTTAGAACACCCAATGAATTCAGCGAAGCTGAGGCTCCCCAAACCTTAGCTAGCGCCCATGAAAAATTTATAAATGAAAAAATTTACTGTATTAGCTGCCGTGGCTATGACAACGGCTGGTTTTGCGCAAACACATAACCATGTTGATGATGATCATTTTGGTCCAGCAAATCCTAAAATGTGCGTTCAGCACGAAATGCAAGCAAAGTTCTACCAAGAAAATCCAGCTGCACAAGTTGCAGATGAGGCCGATCAGGCAGCTTTTCAGCAAGAATATGAGCATTATTGGCAAAATGAATTTGATCCGAATGCAAGATCTTCTTACACTATTCCAGTAGTAGTTCACATTGTTCACCTTGGAGGCGTGGATAATATATCAAATGAGCAAGTGTATGATGCAATAGCTACTTTGAATGAAGATTTCGCAATGACAAATTCAGATTTAGGAAACACAGTTGCTCCTTTTGATGCGATTACCGGTCATGCCGATATGGAATTCGTTTTGGCGACTAAAGATCCAAGTGGAAACTGTCATTTAGGAATAACAAGAACATATTCTGTTCACACGAATCATGACGGGGACAATGACATCATTGATGCCATTCAAGCTCAACATGGTAACTGGCCAGCAAATAAATACATGAACATTATTGTGTGCCAAGATCCTAACGGAGCTGCTGGATACACTTATAATCCTTCAGGATGGATTGGAGGAATGACCGCAGGTATCTTCATGAGACACGATTATATGGGTACAATTGGAACTTCTGCTCCATTCGCTAGACATACCCTTTCGCATGAAGTAGGACATTGGTTTAATTTATCTCATGTTTGGGGTGGAAATAATAATCCAGGTGCTGGAAATTGTAGTGGGTCACAAGACCAAGTAGATGATACTCCTCCAACTGTTGGTTGGCAGGCTTGTGATGTAAATGGTAATACTTGCTCTAATGATGTGGCTTCTTCTAATGGATACTGGAGTTCTGATGTAATTGATAACGTTCAAAACATTATGGAATACTCTTATTGTTCAACAATGTTTACCAACGGCCAAGCGGCAAGAATGCAAACTGCAGCTAATAGTAGTACTGCTGGAAGAAATAATTTATGGACAGCGTCTAATTTAGCAGCAACAGGAACAGATGGACCTGGGCAATTATGTAATGCTGACTTCAGCTCAGACGGAGTGACTACAATTTGTGCTGGTGAATCAGTAAGTTTTTATGACGAATCTTTTCATACTGTAACTTCGAGAAACTGGACTTTTACTGGAGGTACACCTGCTAGTTCAACCGCTCAAGATCCTGTGATTACCTATAATACACCAGGGATTTATACGGTTGCATTAAACGTATCAGACGGAAGCTCAAGTTTAACAGAAACTAAAACAAATTATATTGTTGTACTGGGTGATCCTGGATCTGCACCGCCATATTCTGAAGGATTTGAATCAATTTCAGCAATACCAAATAATGTGAATTGGATGGTTTGGGACGAAAATAATTCAGGAACATGGGAATTGACTACAACAGCTGGTTCACAAGGATCATCTAACAGCACTAAACTTGATAATTATGGAAATACTGATGGTACAGTTGATGAAATTCTTTCGGAAACAATTGATTTAGGCAATGTTTCTGCTTCTGACAATATCGTGTTTAATTTTGATTTTGCTTACAAAAAGCGTTCATCAGGAAACAATGAAAAGTTACAATTCTATATTTCTAAAGATTGCGGCGAAACTTGGGTGCTGAGAAAGCAAATTCAAGGTAGCGGTTTAGGTGATGAGGTACAAACTTCGCCTTATACACCTAGTTCTGATGAAGAATGGACTTCAATTGATGTAACAAACATTAATTCAGAATACTTTGTATCCAACTTCAGATTTAAGTTTGTCTTTACCAATGATGGAGGAAATAATATCTATATCGATAATATTAACTTGTATCCAGGATCAATGACAGCTATTGAATCTACAGATGCCGATAAGATCCTTGCAGTTTATCCGAATCCAACAAATGGGTTAACTCAATTGTCGATTCAAGGTGAAACAGGAGTTGATTATGAAATTTCATTGAATTCAGCATTAGGACAACAACTAGATCAAATTTTCCAAGGTCAGCTTTCTGAAGGAACTAATCAATTTGAATTTGACACAGAAAAATTGGCTAAAGGAGTTTATTTAATAAGCATTAAAACTGAGGATAGTATAGAGACTATCAAGTTGATAAAAGAATAAGTTATGAAGAGATTATTGTTTTTTGCAACATTAATCGGTTCAACAACTTTAACAGCACAACATGAGCACGGAAATGTACTTCCGTGCTCTGTTAATTTACAAGCTGAAGAAGCATATGAAGCCGATCCATCTTTAAGAATTCAGGATAGTTTAAGCCAAGTTGCTTTTGAACAACAATATCAAGACTATTTAACAAATGAATTCGACCCGAATACGCGGTCGAGTTATGTTATTCCGATTGTTTTTCATGTAGTGCATGAAGGTGGTCCAGAGAACATATCTGACGAGCAAATTTATGATGCCATAGCAAAATTGAATGAGGATTATGACGCAGCAAATTCTGATTTATCTGCAGTAATTCCGGATTTTCAAGGAGTAATAGGGAATTGTGATATTGAATTCAGATTGGCTACTAAAGATCCTAACGGACAATGTCATCCTGGTATCACAAGAACATTTTCACAGTATACAATTGATGATGGTTCTGGACAAACATTGGGGGCCGTTGAAGCGCAGCATGGCGTATGGCCTCAAAATAAATACTTGAATGTCTTTGTTGTTTCGGATCCCAACGGTGCAGCAGGTTATACGAATTATCCCGCAGGATGGTATCCACCAAATTCAATGCAGGGAGGGATTTATTTAAGACATGATTATTGCGGAACAATAGGAACCGGCTCAACATCTAATAGAAGAACCTTACCGCATGAATGTGCACATTGGTTAAACATTCGACATGTTTGGGGTAATTCTAATGACATTACAGATCCAAATAACTGTAGCCAAGATGATTTGGTTAGTGATACGCCCTTAACACAAGGTAATAACGGTTGTAATTTAGCAGCACAATCTTGTGGAAGTTTGGATAATGTTCAGAATATTATGGATTACACAGGCTCATGTAGAAGAATGTTCACGCAAGGACAGGTTGCAAGAATGCATACAGCGTTGAATAATTCTACAGCTGACAGAGATAATCTATGGACGAATGCTAATTTAGTTGCGACAGGAACTGACGGTCCAGGGGATCTTTGTATCGCAGATTTTTCAAGTGATGTTCAAGTAATTTGTGCGGGTAGTTCAGTGACATTTTATGATGATTCTTATCATAATGTAACCAGTCGTAACTGGACCTTTACTGGTGGTTCTCCGGCAAGCTCATCATCACAGAACCCAACGGTAACTTATAATACCGGTGGTGTTTATTCAGTTTCGCTTGAGGTATCTGATGGCAGTTCTACTATTACTGAAACAAAGACAAATTATATCATTGTAATTAGTGATCCTGGTGTTAGCCCTCCTTATTCTGAGGGATTTGAAGCCTTATCTACTGTACCGGATAATTCATCATGGTTTATCATAAATGGAAATTCAGGTAGCGCATGGAGTCTTGCCAATGTTGGTGCAGATAACACTTCAAAATCGGCTTATTTGCAGAATTTTGGGAATTATGATGGGACGACTGATGAATTAATTTCTGAAACTATTGATTTAAGTTCGGTTGCTGCGAGTGATCAAGTTGTTTTCAATTTTGAGTTCGCTTATAATAAAAGAAACGCTGGAAATAATGAAAAACTGCAATTCTACATTTCTAAGGATTGCGGTGAGACCTGGGTGCTTAGAAAGAATATTTCAGGTTCGGCATTAGGTGATGCGGTTTCAACTTCATCTTACACTCCTGGTTCTGCAGAAGAGTGGGTATATCAAGAAGTAACTAATATTAATTCAGATTATTTTGTGTCGAATTTCAGATATAAGTTCGTTTTTACGAATGATGGAGGAAACAATTTGTACATAGATAATATCAATTTGTATCCGGCTAGTATGGCAAACATTCTGGATTTAGATGTGTCGAAATTAATCTTGTACCCTAATCCTGCGAATGAAACGGCTGTTTTAAAATGGCAAGAAAACGAAGGTAAAGAGTTAAGTATCGTTTTGTTGAATTCTTTAGGTCAAGAAGTTTCAGTTGTTGATAATGGTTACTTTGCTGCGGGTTTACATGAAGTTGAATTGGATTTGTCAGGTCTTGAATCTGGAGTTTATTTCGTAAAACTTCAGACGGATTCGGATGCCGATTTAATTAAGTTGATCCGCAAATAGCCGAGGATAATCAATTGAGCTGAAAAGTGATGAGCACAGAAACCTGGGCTTCAACTAAAGCGTTGTTGTAGATTGCGGGAACCCATTCATCAGGTAGTAATTTTACGACCCTAAGCGCCTCTTCGTCACACCCACCACCTATGGATTTACTGATGAAGTGATCTTTGGCAATGCCATATTTGTCAACAAAGAAGCTCACGATTACCGTTCCATAAATGTTGTCTTCAATAGCGCTTTGAGGATAAACTATATTATCCCTAACGATTCTCATTTTGTGTTTTTCACCAAGTAGAAAAAAGGCTGGTCTCGATATTTTGGTTTCGACCAAAGAATCGTCAATTCGAAGAATGTGAGTTTTAATAGTGTCAGTGTAGGTAGTAAAGTTTAATACTCCAGTACTATGGTTGTACAGATGCATGGGTTGCTCTTTGTCATCAAAGTATTGCCATACCCCCACTTTTTTATCCTCTTTATAATGGCCACGGCTAGAAACGATTGGTTTAAAAGGGTTGAAATAGATCCATAAACTGTCTTTTTTTCCAAAACTATAATACCCTTCAATTCTAGGATTCCCTGAAACATAGGTGCTTTTATAGGTCCCATGCTTAACGGATTTATCTTTTTTCAAGACGGTATATTCGTTTCTGCAGAATAGGTCATAGTCTTCTTCAACTACATCCTTTAGTTTTTGAGAAAAGGAGATAGTTGTGATTGAAAACAGTAACAAAATAGTCGTAAACCTCATCAGTCTAATGTATTGATTTCAAACGAACTGAACTCAATTTAGAGCAAAAAAAAACCATTCAACTGTGTGAATGGTTCCTATATCTTAATGGAAATATTACTTTCCTTCATCTTCGTCATAATCTTCGTCATCATCCGGATCAACAATTCCTCCTTCGTTCTCATCAAAGTCTTCATCATCATCTGGATCAACAATTAAGTCTTCATCTTCGTCAAAGTCCTCATCATCATCCGGATCGCGAATTAAATCTCCCGAACCATCTCCACCTCCAAGACCAGCTCTAGTGTTGCCGTCTTCGTCAGAAGAAAAACAATCAAAACCGTTATTATCATGATTAGGTCTAATGTCTTCTTTTTCACAAGAAGCAAAAGCCAAAACCATGGCAAAAATGAACAATATGTTGATTAATTTTTTCATTACTAAACGCTCTTTTTACAGAGTATTACTATCAAATATATAAATAAAATGTTCTCAACACAAATAATTTAACAACTTTTTCACTTTATTCTTCATCAGAGTCTAAGCCCATTTTGATGATAACCTTTGTTCCTGTTGCGTTTCCGTCATCATCATTTAGTTGGAATGGACCAATAATCATCAGGTTATCGCCGGTCAGTTTTCGCAATAATTCTATCCTTCTGTTGGTTATTTCCATCCCTTTTGATTCATGATCGCCTTCAATACTTTTTTTCTTGTTTTTCAATGTGTTATCTATACCAACTCCGTCATCAATAACCTCAAAAATAACATCTCCTAATTCCGGATATATTTTTACCTGAATATGCCCTTTTCTGTCTAAAGGTAATACTCCATGAATGATGGCATTCTCAACAAATGGTTGAAGAATCATACTCGGTATTTCAGTTCCCTCAGTATCCAATGAAGAATCTACATCAAGCGTGTAATCAAATTTTTCTTGAAAACGCATCTTTTCAAGTGTTAAGTACAATTCAATTCGATCAACTTCTTCTTGTAAGGTTACAATGAAGTTGTTGGATGTTGAGCTGTCCAAGTTTTTACGAATAAGTTTAGCGAAGTTAGAAAGGTATTTATTCGCACTCAACTTGTCTGAACTGTTGATGAAATATTGGATGGAATTCAATGAATTGAAAATAAAGTGTCTATTCATTGAAGCGTTAAGAGATTGTTGTTCTAGAAAAAGTAAACGATTTTTATAACCTAACTTTTCATTTTCTTGTTTTTGCTTGATCGATCTGATCCTTGTTTGAAAAATGGCTATTACTATTATACCAACCGCAAAAAACAGTAGAATAATAAACCACCAACTTTTCCAAAATGGCGGCAAAATAGTAATATGGATGCTTTTGATTTTTGACCACTTAAAACTCTTATTTGTTGCTCTAATTTCAAAGTCATATTCGCCGGGTGATATAGAAGAATACGTGGCAGAATTTGCGTTTGACAGGGGAGACCAACTGTAACTTGCCCCGTTCAATCTGTATTCATAAAAAACTGATTCAGGATCTTTTAGATTGATTCCAATAAAATCAAAAGTCAAGTGATTTTGGTTGTAAGGTAATTCAATTGAATTTGGAATTTTTTCGTTTTCTGCGTAGGTAACTTGGAATCGATCATAATCAAATTCTTCCATGAACAGTCTAATTCCTGTGAAGTGAAGTTGTGGTTTTTTAAAGTCAAACAGCTCATCATTTAAACTTGGATCAATACAGGCTAATCCGCTAGAAGTGCCTACCCAAATTTGACCTTTGTTATCTTCATAAACCGCATTCTGATTCGATTCTAAATTAATCAATCCTTCTGAAGATGAATAATGTAAAACCCGATATCGGTAATCCTGTTTTTTTGATTTGATGATTTGATAGACTCCGTTCATTGTGGTTACCCAGATATCTCCAGATCTGCTGTGCAATAATCCGAATATGGTTTTAGATTTAAAATCTTGCTGATCGAGAATTACAGGTGCAATAACGCCATTTGCCATTTGTACCTTTAAGCCGTTGTTTGTTCCAATCCATAAATTGCTATTTTCGTCACAAACAATTGAATTGATACTTTCTTCTTGAAAAGAGATACTCTTAAACTCGGTAAAGTTGTCAGATTCATGAAGCGTGTAAAGTCCGGCTCGGCCTGCAATGAAAAGGGTTCCAGATTCATAACAAAGTTGGTTAATATTGAGCTCTACGGTATTTTCATTTAACCGTACATTTTCTCCGTCATAAATATATAATCCATCTGTACCGGCAAAGAAGAATAAACTGTCAACCTGAAGAATAGTTCTAGTTTTAGTGGGTATTTGAGAGGTGATATTTTCTAATATGAATTTCTCTTTTTTTTCACATTTAACGCCTCTTGAAGTAGCCATCCAAATTCGGCCTTGATCATCTACATAATTACACCAAACTGAATTGTTTGGTAAACCATTGCGCTCGTTGATATACCTGACACTAGAATCCTTATTGAAGATCGTGATTCCTTTATCATAAGTTCCAAAGATGAAATTTTCTTTTTCATCTTGGGTGATGGACATGATTAAATTCGAGCTGAGTTGATCGTCAATTGAATAAGATATTATGGATTTGCCTAAAAATTTAAGAAGTCCATTTCCGTCAGTACCCAGCCAATAATTATTTTCTCTGTCTCTAAAAGCAATTCTTAAACGTTGATTAATTAGACCGTTTTGCTCGTTAAAGTAAGTTGCAACTCCGTTTTTTATTTCTATTGCGCCATTGATTGTTGAACAAAGTATGACGTTTTCATCTGCGAAAATTGATCTGATTCTTGAAAGCGTGAGGTCATACGAACTTATCTCATTCGTTTGGAAATTGTAATTCAGTAATCCATCTCCATAAGTTCCTATGATCAAGCTACTTCCTTGAATTTCTGTACTACTTACGTTTAAATTAAGATAGCTACTGTCTTCAAAAACACTATACTTTCCATTCCAACTATATAGACCATCTCTTGATCCGCAGATCATGATACTATCGTTATAATTGGTTAAAGATCTGATATACAAGTCTTCTTCATCCGTGAAAATGTATTCTTTGAACGATTGGTTAGAATACTCTACTAAACCTGTATTCGTGGCAATGAAAATTTTATTTTTAAATGATTCAAGATCATTAATTCTTCGTTGTTCTGAGAAAATGGTTGGAATAAATTTTGATTCGTCCAAATAGGCGATTCCTTTTGGTGTCCCTACCCACAAGACTCCCTTCGGGTCAATATGCAATTTTTCAATTTCATTATCTGGGAGTCCGTTTTCCATTGAAAAGTTGACAAAATTGAGGCCATCAAACCTACTAAGACCTGATTCAGTTGCAATCCATAAATAACCCAAATCATCTTGACATATATCATTGATTTGTGATTGAGCAAGCCCCTGTTCAACGGTATAATTTTTGAAATTATATTTTTGGCCTACACACAAAAATGTAGTTAGAAGTAAAGCGGTAACAAGACTTTTTCTCACTACAGAGATTTCAATGTTTTGACGAAAGTCGAAACCCTGTTTCTCGCAACTGGCAATAATTTTCCTGTTTTTAGTACCGCAAAATGCCCGTCTTCATTCAAGTACTCTTTTAAGTATTCCATATTAATAATGTGAGACTTATGAATTCGGTAAAAATAAGCTGGGTTTAATATTCCCTCGTATATTTTTAGAGTACGTGTGTCCAAATATCTAGAACCATCACTAAAGTACAAGAACGTACAATTTCCAGAAGCTTCAAGGTAAACGATATCCTCAATGTGGATCAGTTTTATGCCTTTCGTGTGGCTAATGGCTACTTTATTACCATAACCTTCAGTATCTAAAGAGGTTGATAGGTTTTTTATAGACTCAAAATAGGTGTTGAAATTCTCCGGGTCTTGTGAAAATGCATTCTTAGATTCTCCAATTCGTTTAACGGCGTCCATTAAATCTTCAATGTCAATTGGTTTGAGCACGTAATGAATAGCATTGGCCTGAAAAGCACGTAAGGCATAGTCTTTAAAAGCGGTAACAAAAACAACAAGAAAATCTCTGTTTTCAATCGATTCCAAGAGATCAAATCCTTCTGAACCACTTGGCATTCTAATATCTAGAAACACAACATCAGGTTTTTGACTTTCGATTTTTTCTTTAGCCTCAATAATATTTCCCGCAGCATCAATTACTTCAACAGTTGGACAGTATTCTTCCAAAAGCATGGTTAAATTTTTCCTTGCTAACTCTTCATCATCAACAACTATTGCTTTTAATTTCATAGACTTTGTTTTAATAAGGCAAAAGTTTTAATCAAAGCTTAACTTGATTTTTCAACCTTTAGGTAAATATATAAATAAAGATGGAGTGACTAAAACCATAGAATTGCAATTTTATACACTTCAATAAAAAGAAAGGTGACTAGGGTTTTTTATTATCAGCAAATCAATTGATATATCGTAGATTGAGGTATGAAAAATCTAATACAGTGCTTATGATTACAAATATACACTTTACACAGGCTAACAAAATTTGGATTTTCAACGACAATGGAAATTAAATATTAGCAAAAAAAAGGAGGCCAATTAAGCCTCCTTTTTTTATTAGATTCCTCCTCCCCGGTTATTGGTAGTTCCTCCTCCGGTATTTGTTTTTTCAGTTCCTCCTCTATTATTAGTAGTTCCTCCACCTTTTGATGAATTCGTGGTTCCACCACCTTTATTCGTTGTTCCTCCTCCAGAAGGGGTTGTAGTCCCTTTATCTGAGGTAGGAGGTGTATAAGTAATTGTATAAGATGAAGTTGCAGATTTAGCTCCGTTTTTAACGGTGATTTTAATTGAATTAGCTCCTTTAACCAAACCAACAGAAGCAGAAATTTCACCCGTGCTCGTGTTATAATTGAAAGCTGTATAAGATCTCCCATTAAGCAAGAAGGTGATATCCGATTTAGATTTAACATTCTTTAATTTTGCTTTGAAAAGATATGAAGGAGCCTTAGTTACTGCACTTCTACCGCTCGGACTAACATTTGTGATTGTTGGAGTCAGAACAGTGGTAGGTTTAGAGGTGTTATCACCATTATTATTGTTGTCTGGCTTGGTAATGTTATCATTTGAAGCTGCTTTATAAACGATTGAATATACACGACTTGCATTTTTACCATTACTTGATGCATCCAAATTAATCGTATTACTTCCAGTTTTCAATCTTAATATGGCAGTGACCTGCTTAGTTGAACTACTGTATGTGAAGTTGGCGACCCTAATACCATTCAATTTTAAGCTGATATCAGATTTGGAAGATACGTTGTCAACTTTTGCCTTAAATGAATAGGTTGAAGCCGTGCTGGTTGCATTTGTAGTGCTTGGATTAACATTGTTAATAACCGGAGCCAAGCTTGGTTTTGACACTTGATTATTATTACCGTCATTCTTATTATCTGGAGTTGTAATTGTTTTTTCCTTGTAAGTAATTGAGTAACTGCGTTCAGCTTTTTTATCTTCATTTGTAGCAATTATTTTTACTGAATTTGCTCCTTTATTTAATCGGATAACTGCTGTTACTTCTTTGGTTGCTGAGCTGTACGCAAAAGCATTATTTGGCACACCATTAATCAACAACTTAATACCCGTTTTACTACTTACATTTTCAACTTTTGCTTTAAAACTGTATGTTGAACTCTCCGTAGTTACATCTGTTCTTGAAGGATTAATACTCAAGATAGTTGGCTGTAAAACGACAGGAGCTACTACCCCAGTAGAATAAGTTAAATTATAATTCATCACGGCATTTTTATTTCCGTTTGCCGCGTCAACTCTGATGGTATTAACACCTTCTCTCAGTTTAAGATTAGCGCTTAATACTTGAGTAGTCATGTCATAGTCAAAACCGAGAATTGCTGATCCGTTAAGGTTTAGTTTTAAATCATTCTTTTCTCCAATGTTGGTCACTTTAGTTTTAAAAGCATAAGTTGATGACTTATTGGTATAACTAGAATTGATATCTTTTGGTGCAATATTTCTAAATTCTGGTTTTTGATAAACTTGCCCAGAATTAGATTTGCTTCCCGGTGGTACAGGGTCTGTTGGAGGGTTGCAAGTGCCATTCTCATCAACTGTAACTAACATCACACAATCTTGATAATCGATTCCGTAGTTGCCAACATATCTTAATTCGAATAAGTAGATCACATCATTTGGACCAATTGAAACATTACCATTTGCATCAATTAATCCCACTAAGAAGGTCTCAACTCCGGCTTGGCCCTGAGCTGGTGCAAAGTTTGGTGCTTGATCCCCATTTTTCAACACATACACATATTGGCTGCTTAAGTTAGAGATCTCAGTATTTGACCATCCACCATTTGCGTTTACACAAATTGATTTAATCACTACCTCTGAACCGGCAGGAGTTTGAACTGTCGTTTGCTCACCACCGTTCACATAGTTACCACCATTTAAGTAGAAATAGTTATTTCCACCATCAATCGAATACTCAACAGATACAAATGCATCTTGCGAATTGTTATAGACTACAGACTCTCCTAAACATTTAATGGTCGTACAAGAGTTATTAGCAACATTCACTGTTCCATCAGGATCAATGGTGAATCCACCTCCCGAGTTGTTTCCGTTTCCATTACCATTTCCATTACCGTTTCCATTTCCTGTATTTTCACATGGACTGGTAGGGCGGTTATTTCCGTTACCAAAAGTAGGATTGGCATCTGAATCAATACAAATCTCCCAATGTCCCATAGATCCAGGATGACTTGAACTTACATCTACATTTAAATTCCCTTGGAACAAGTAATATTGACCATTTTGAACCGGATAAGTCTGACCATTAACGATTGCATTACCACCACCGGCAATTGGTTTAAAGTAAGCAGCAGATGCTGGTCCCTGATAAGTAAAGTTGGCATTGTTCGCCAAATCATCTCTGTTGTAAGTACCTGAAGGTGTCACTAAACAGAACTGCCATTCAGAATTACCAGGATTAAATCTAGGTCCACAAGGTTGTGGAACCGGAGCTGTGTATGTAACAACATACTCTAGCATTTGATTACTGCATTCATTGGCAAAATTCACAAGAATCGTGTTGATTCCTTCAATCAGGTTGATATTATTCACTGTTATTGTTCCATTTGTTGCCAATACAGCTGGGTGACTAGTTCCGTTCACCGTTACAGTAACAGTTGACTGATCTGTAACCTCTGTTGTCGCGATTGCTATAGAAAAGATTGAACTGTCAACCGCATGAGTAAATCCAATTGGTGCAACTTGATTAAACGTAAGATCATTGCACGGTGGTGTATAGTTCACCGTCCAAGTTGAAAGTATATTTTGACATTCATTTACGTTTACTGTGAAGGTATTAGGACCTTCAATTAGTGTAGCATTTGATGTTAATTGATTGTTGGCGTAGTTGAAAGTTTGACTTACTCCGTTCAACGATAAGCTTATATTCTGAGCATCTGCATTTGTAATGCTTGCAACGAAATTATAAGATGTATTATTAGTTGTTGCATCCATTTGACCTAAGGTAAGAACTGGCGGGTCACATGGTGGAGCAGCAGGCTCATAGTTAATATGATAAATTGCTTGAGATTGACTACAATCATTGGTCATGTTTACAATAACCGTATTAGTACCTTGAACTAATCCAAGGAGATTGATGGTTACTAATCCATTTGAAAAAGTAAATGGTTTATTCGTGCCATTCAAACTTACCGTGACATTTGCCTGATCTACATTAGCCGTATTCATTGAAATTGAATACATAGGACTAGTAATTGTTACTGTGTCTGCGCTCACTGGTGTCACATGCGAATAAGTAATAGGGTTACATGGAATAGTGTATTCAACATCAAAAGTAGCTGATACTGTCTCGCATCCATTTGCGGTAACAACAACTGAATTTGAACCTTCTTGCAGTGTTAAAGCTGCTGTCAATACCGTTCCAGTTAAGGTGCTTGCAACGGTTGATCCGTTTACTGTTAAAGTGATGTTAGCGCCATTCACAATATTACTCACATTACAAATGAAATTATAGTTAGCGGATGTTGAAGTCATATTGCTGTTTGCAACTGTAATAGTAGGTGCATCACATTGATCAGATTCAATTGCGTAAACTACTGTTTCAGAGCTACAGTCATTTGAGAAAGTGATCGAAATTTGATTAGGTCCATCAACCAAAG
>JAUHXX010000335.1 GCA_030426825.1 Bacteroidia bacterium
ATTACTCAGGATCAGGTATTTTGGTAGTACTAAACCCTCATTTTGAATCAGTACCAAGACATAATAAACAAACTAGAAGCTTTTATTAAAAAGTTCTATACCAAGCAATTGATAAAGGGAATTTTACTTTTTCTATCGTTTGGGTTGTTGTTTTGGCTGTTTGTTTTATTAATAGAGTACAATCTTTGGCTCAATAGTAGCTGGCGATTGGTCTTGTTTGTTCTGTTTGTTCTTGTAGAAGGATATCTTTTATATCGTTGGATAATAGTGCCTCTATTTTATTTGTTTAAAATTAAAAGTGGAATAGGACATAGAGAGGCTTCTAGGTTAATTGGAATACACTTTAACGAGGTGGATGATAAGCTGCTGAATCTTTTAGAACTTTCTGAAAGTATCGAAAAATCAGATTTGTTATTGGCAAGTATTGAACAGCGAGTCGCCGAACTAAGCCCAGTTCCTTTTATAAATGCGGTGAATTTTAGGGAGAGCTATAGGTATGCAAAATATATAGTGTTACCAATATTGATTCTTGGGTTCATTTGGATTACAGGGGATATTATTTCCTTTTTCAATTCTCACCAGCGTGTGGTCCACTATAATTTAGCCTATGAAAAGCCGGCCCCGTTTACTTTTTTGGTTTTGAATGAGAGTTTAGAGGTTTTGGATGATAAGCCATTAACTATAGAGGTGGCCATTGAAGGAGAAATGAGGCCAGAAAGTGTTACCATAAATTTTGACGGCAATGAAGTGGTGATGTATAAACAGGGCAGTAAGTTTGTGTATACGCTGGAAGCTCCCGTTACTGCATCTTCATTTTATTTGGAAGCTAATGGTTGGACATCTAGAACGTATGAAATCAAAAGTTACAGTACTCCGGGCCTCAGCAATTTTGAAATGCAATTGGATTATCCGTCATATCTAAATAGGCCCAATGAAAGAGTCACGGGTACGGGTAGCACATCTGTTCCAGAGGGCACAAAAATTACGTGGAACGTAGAAGGTGTAAATACACAGAATATTGATTTCATTACTTCGGACAGCTCTTATGCAATGCAAGTGAACGGAAGCACATTTTCTTCAATTACACGGGTGTTCAACAATTTGGAATATACACTATCAACTTCAAACGAAAATGTTAAGGACTACGAACAGCTAAGTTATACAATAGATGTTGTTAAGGATGACAAAGCCAAGATCAAGGTAAATCAAACTTTGGACTCACTAAACCCCAATCAATCATATTATGATGGACAAGCTGCAGATGATTACGGAATTGCTGAGATTCGTTTGGTTTGTGTTGATCCTTCTAATCGTGATAATGTTCAGAAATTGATGTTGGAGCAGCCTCAGGAAAGTGTTTATCAGTTTTACTATACATTCCCATCTGGTTTGGATGTTCAACAGGGTAAGAAATACGATTTATACTTCGAAGTTGTTGATAATGATGGAGTTAGAGGAGGTAAAGTAACTAAAAGCCAGACGTTTAGCACAGTTTTTTATTCGGATGACGATCTTTTGAAGCAAAGACTGCAGGAGAGATCAAATAGTTTGACCAAAGCCAGTTCTTCATTGGAAAAATCTAAATCTCAAATGGATGAATTAAAGCGTTTAAGTAATTCATTAAAGGAGGAAAACGCCTTAGACTTTGAAGACCGCAATACACTTAAGGATTTGATTCAAAAGCAGAATCAACAAGAGGAGTTTATGCAGAAGTTCACAAAAGAAATGGCAGATGGCCTTAAAAAAGATGAGTCTTCGGAAATGAATAAAATGCTCCAAGAACGGTTGGAGCGTCAAGAAATGGAAGCGCGCAAGAATGAGGAATTGTTGAAACAACTTGATTCTATTGCTGATAAAATCAATAAAGAAGAGTTACAAAAACGTCTTGAAGAATTAGGTAAAAACCAAAGTAAAAATACCCGAAACCTTGAACAAATTTTGGAATTGACCAAAAAGTATTATGTCACCGAAAAACTATCACAGTTGGCTAAGGAATTAGAAAAGCTTGCCGAGCGTCAAGATATTTTATCCGAATTAAAATTGGGTGAGGATTTTAGTAATAAAGAACAAGAGAAGTTGAATTCAGAATTTCAAGAAATGGAAAAGGAAATGGATCAGCTTCAAAAGGACAATTCGAATTTACAAAAACCAATCCCACTTGAGATTGATAACAACAAGGTCGACGACATAAAACAGGACCAACAGGATGCTCTCGAAGAAATAAACAAACACCAAGGTGCTTATGAATCGTCTCAACAGGATGAACGCCAGAAAGCTCAAAATAATGCATCAAAAAAACAAAAATCTGCGGCCCAAAAGATGAAAGAAATGTCTCAATCCATGAGTCAAAGTGGAATGAGTGGAGAAGAATCAGATGCAGAAGATGCCGAAATGCTCAGACAGATTTTAGATAATTTGGTTCGGTTTTCATTTAAACAAGAAGATTTGTTTGATAGGCTGCAAACCTCCGATGTTGATATTTCTCAGTTTTCTAAAACAGTGAAAGAACAGCAGAACCTAAAGCGTTTGTTTGAACATGTGGATGATAGTTTGTTTGCACTCTCCTTAAGACGTGCTGAATTGTCAGAATTCGTAAATGAACAGATTACCGAGGTCTATTACAACATTGATAAATCACTAGAAAGTATTTCAGAAAATCAAATTTATCAAGGAGCCGCGTATCAACAATACGTAATTAATGCCACCAATGCTTTGGCTGATTTCCTTGCCAATGTTTTAGATAATATGCAGGAGAATATGGGCAGTGGACAGAGCAATGGAAGTGGTCAGAATTTTCAGCTACCTGATATAATTCAGGGGCAGCAAAACATTCAGAATAAAATGAATGGTCAAAGCCAGGGTTCTCAAGGACAACCATCGGACCAACAGGGTGAACAAGGGCAGCAAGGCAAGTCTGAACAAAGTGGCCCTGGAGAGGAGGGTTCAGGTCAGGAAAAGAATGGTCAAAAGGGTTCCCAACAGAATGATGGCAATGGAAGTGGACAAGGTAATGGAACTGCAGAAATGGACCTCAATGAAGTTTATGAAATTTACAAAGAACAACAGTTTTTGCGACAACAATTGGAAAAGCAATTAGAAGACATGATCAATCAATCCGATAAGAATCTAGCTAAAAAGCTGTTGCAACAAATGGAAGATTTTGAAGAGGATTTATTGGAGAATGGTATAACCAATCGTTCCGTTAGCAAGGCAAATAATATTCAACACCAGCTAATAAAATTGGAAAATGCGAGTATGGAACAAGGGGAGAAAAAGGAGCGTGAAAGTGAAACCAACGAGAACAGATTTACTAATCCTATAACTACTAGACCTGATTTGCTTAAAGAATACCAGAATGACATTGAGATTTTAAATAGACAAGCTTTACCTTTGCGGCGAAATTTTGAAAAGAAGGTAAAAGTTTATTTCAATAATGATTGAGTTTCATTTTAAATCTGACGTGTTATTAAAGGACATATCCAATTATTCCGATTGGGTAAATAGGATTTTAGAAAGTGAGGCGCATACTGTTGGTCAAATCGACTATGTGTTGTGCACAGATGATTATCTTCTTGAGCTTAATTTGGAGTATTTAAACCATGATACTTTAACCGACATTATCACCTTTGATTATACAGATTGCAGCGTTGTTTCTGGAGACATTTTCATTTCTACGGATAGAGTAAAGGACAATGCGAATGATTTTAAAGTTGAT
>JAUHXX010000336.1 GCA_030426825.1 Bacteroidia bacterium
AAAGATTGTGAAGCAGTTTTTGAATGCGCCTTATCCTGGAGTATACTTAAGAATAATTGAAGAAGGCGAAGTACAAGCAGATGATTCAGTTACTTTGATTCAACAAGGAAACACCTGCGCTACTTTTGAAGAAGTTTACCGATTATCTTTTCATTCTGAACCAAAAGACAATCCTAAAATCAAAGCCATTCTTCAAATTGAGGATCTTCCTAAAGGACTCAGAAGCAATCTAGAAAAACGTTTGAAGCTTAATAGTTAATTAGCCTTAACAGTTTCTCTTCAAATCTTTGCTTTGGCATAAAGTTCTTTTCTAGCTCTCCATCAAAAGGAACCGGAGTATCTAAAGAACCTTCTCTCATTACGGGAGCATCAAGATATTCAAAACAATCTTCCGTGATTCTTGCTGATATTTCACCACCAATTCCACCAGTTAAACAATCTTCATGTAAAATGATTACTCTTCCTGTTTTCTGTGCCGTTGCGTAAACAGCATCCATATCTAAAGGAAGTAGCGTTCTTAAATCTAGGATATCGATATCTAAGTTGTGTTCAGCAGCAATATCTTTTGCCCAATGAACACCCATTCCATATGTAATTACTGATGCTTTCGTTCCTTCTTGCACCAAATTAGCTTTTCCAATTTCTAATGTAAAGTAATCTGTTGGCACATCTTCTTTGATGGAACGATACAAGCCTTTATGTTCAAAGAAAATTACGGGATTCGGATCTTCAATTGATGCGGCTAGAAGACCTTTAGCTTCCGTTGGTGAAGACGGATACACTACTTTTAATCCTGGTGTATGCGTAAACCAAGCTTCGTTAGACTGTGAATGGAACGGTCCGGCAGCTGATCCGCCACCTGTTGGCATTCGCACCACTACATCTGCGTTTTCTCCCCATCTGTAATGAAGTTTCGCTAAATTATTTACGATTTGATTAAATCCAACGGTCACGAAATCTGCGAACTGCATTTCCATCACTGCTTTCATTCCATTAATTGATAAACCAAGAGCCGCACCAACAATTGCCGATTCGCAAATTGGTGTATTTCTCACTCTATCTTTACCAAACTCCTCAACAAATCCTTCAGTAATTTTGAATACACCCCCATATTCAGCGATATCTTGCCCCATGATTACCAAGTCTTGGTATTTTCTCATGGATAATCTTAGTGAATCTTGAATAGCATCTACGAATCTTAATTCTGATTTAGCATCTGAAGCTGGAGCTTGAATATTTGGTGTATACGGTGCGTAAACATCTCCTAATTCGAAATCCGTATCAGGAGTCACATTTGGCTCTGCATAAGCAATCTCCAATTCATCCTGGATTTCTTTTTTAATTCCTTTTTTAATTTTCTCAACTTCATCTTTTGAGAAAACACCTTCTGAAATAATATAGTTTTCGAAATTCGTTACTGGATCCTTGATCTCCCATTGATCTTGTAATCCTTCAGGATAATATTTAGTTCCTGAAGCTTCTTCATGCCCTCTCATTCTAAATGAGATACACTCTAACAAAAATGGTCTAGGTTTTTCTCTAAGTGATGCGGCGATTTGTTTAACCGAATGATATACCTCTAAAATATTGTTTCCATCAATTTGAAAAGCATCCATCCCATATCCAGGACCTTTGTCTACAAATTGCTTACATCTGAATTGCTCGTTTGATGGTGTAGATAATCCCCATTGGTTATTTTCTACAGCAAATATTACTGGAATATCCCAAACAGACGCTACGTTTAAGGCCTCATGAAAATCTCCTTCACTGGCACCACCATCTCCAGTAATAGCTAAAGATACTTTTTGTTCACCCCTAAGTTTGTGAGCCAAAGCGATTCCTGTTCCCAAAGCCAATTGAGGACCTAAATGTGAAATCATTCCAACCAGGTGATGCTCTTTTGTTCCAAAATGAAATGATCGATCCCTACCTTTGGTAAAGCCGGTCATTTTGCCTTGAAATTGTGCGAAAAGTCTGTTCAACGGAATCTCTCTTGTTGTAAAAATTCCAAGATTACGGTGCATGGGTAAAATGTATTCATCCTTTTCAAGTCCTAATGCAATCCCTACGGAAATAGCCTCTTGCCCCCAACCTGAAAACCATTTAGAAATTTTTCCTTGACGAAGAAGAATTAACATTTTCTCTTCAATCAAACGTGGTTTAACGAGGGCTTTGTAAATGTTCCCTAACTCATCATTTGACAGCTCTTTTCTGTCAAATTTCAAATGTTGCTTTTCTAATACCGCCATGCTACGAGCACAATTATTTTAATTATCAAAATTAGCAGATTTTTGAAGCGAATAATCTATTTTTTTCAATAGTTATACACTGTCAAAAATGAATAGCAATACAATAGGTTCTACAATTTTGTAATCCTTTTAAAGACGGTATGTTCTCCACTACTAATTTGAAGGATGTATACTGAGCTCTTCAAGTCAGATAAATCTAAGTTAACAAGGTTTGAATTCTTAGCCGAACTTTGAATTATTGTTTGTCCACTTAAAGAAATAACGGCAACGTTTACATCTTCAAGATTCTGTAAGAATTGGACTTGAAGGTTGCCATTGGTAGGATTAGGGAAAATTTGAACTGTACTACTTAAATATTCTTCAAATCCTATACCTGCAATTTCAATACAAGCGGTTGTGTCGGTACATCCATCTTTGGTTAATTGAAGTGCATAATTTCCGTTACCAGGAGCAATGTATTGTTGACTTGTGGCTCCTGCAATATGGCTATAACCATTTGCACAATCAAGCCATTGATAAGTAGCTCCTCCTTCATTAGAAGTGAACACATTCGTATTCGTTACAGCTACAGACGTATCCAATTCTGTCACGTGAATATTTTCAATAATTAAACTATCACACATATTCACTGTTTGATAAGTACTGGTATGACTAGTATTGGCAACAATGTCAGTCATTACTGTACCATCATCAAAGGTGTATGAATCATTCTTACAAATAGTATCGACTAGCGTATTACTGAATTCTGGATGAACAAATACTTCAGTCGTAATGATGGTATCACAGGCCGTAGAAGATGTAATTGTGCTAACATGAGTGATATCATTTTGAACATCATTCACTGTGAATCCATCAGGGAATATGTAATTCGTTCCTGGACATACAAAAACAGCTTCAGAATAGGTGTAAGAAGATTGGGCAGTAAGGAATGTCACGATTGTACTGTCGCATCCTTTTGTTGAAGTCAAATTACTTGTGTGACTCATGTCAACTGTTACATTCATTGCGGTAAAACCATCATGAAAGGTATAATTATCACCCGAACAAACAACTGCATTGTCAGACAAATTATAATTCGGATTAACTGTAATATTGGTTGTAATGATACTATCACAACCTTTAACCGTCATGAGATTACTAACATGTGAAGTTGCTGCAGTAATATTCGTTTCTACAAACCCATCAGGATAAGTATAATCTTGCCCTGAACACACCTCATCATTTTCAGTAAGGTTGTAAACAGGATGCACATAAACCCCTGAATTTATAATACTATCACAACCTAAAACGGTCATAAAAGTACTCGTATGAGAAGTTGCTCCAGTAATGTTAGTCATCACAAATCCATCAGGAAAAGTAAAACTTCCTCCACTACAAACAGTATCTGAAGTCATCAGATTGTATTTTGGTTTTACATAAATTGAGGTGGTGTAATTACTATCGCATGAATTAATAGA
>JAUHXX010000337.1 GCA_030426825.1 Bacteroidia bacterium
CTGCAAAAAAGACGCACCAGTTGAAGAGCCTGACTTCCTCAATGGGCAAAAATCATATCTCATAGGAGAATGGATTTGGGAAAGTTCAATACACACTTATGGACTTTGTTTAAACATGTATTTTTCAGATACTTTGCAATCTAGTACAAATTCAGATTCTTATAGACTATTGTTTTTTGCTAATGGTCAGGCAAGATTTATAAAAAATGACGAGACTGTCTGGGATAAATCACTGTTTTTTACTCAATCTCAAATTTTAGAAGATGATAGTTATCAATTCGCAATAAAGTTGAATAATAGCGCTGATGATATTATAGGCGGGAATATTAAATCAAATGAAGCGAGATTTACTTACCACCCTTTTCGCTATGAAGTAGAGAACTGTGATTATTATCGGAATTATTTCGTTCGGAAAGAATGAATTATAAATAGCTTTCAGGCTATCCTAGTTAGTGCTCTTAGCTCTAACAATTCACCTCTCCGCAGTAGCTCAACCTTCATTGCATTCCGGTCGATAAATGTGCTGCTGCGGCCCAAACACCTTACATTTAACATATGATTTACATATCCAAAAAAAGTCACCCCCAGATTGGGTAGTTATTGAAGAAATTGATACTCTTCTCAATTATAGCCTAATTCGTCAATAAACTCTAAATCTGACAATTCCTAAATAATTTGCAGTCGAACGCAGCAGAGACTACTCGAACTTTGTCTCAGCAAAAGGGTCAAATTCATTAATTGGATTCAGTTCTACCACCGTTTGATCTTTTACCTGCATGGTTCTTGATGGAAATTGTTCCATAATGGTTAAATCATGTGTAGCCATTAAAACTGATGTTCCCTCTTTTGCAATAGCCATTAAAACGGCCATCACTTCTCTAGAAGTTTCAGGATCTAGATTTCCGGTTGGCTCATCTGCCAAAATAAACTCAGGCTTATTGATTAATGCTCTAGCAATTGAAACCCTTTGCTGCTCTCCGCCAGATAATTGATGCGGCATTTTATTCTCAATATGATCTAATCCTACTAGGGATAATACATCATCCGCTCGCTTTTTAATATCAACCTTGTTTTTCCATCCTGTCGATTTCATGACAAATATTAAATTGTCAAATACCGACCGATCTGATAACAATTGAAAATCTTGGAATACCACCCCAAGCTTTCTTCTTAAAAAAGGGATGTCTTTTCTTTTGAGAGATTCTAGTGCATATCCTGCAACTTGTCCGGTTCCTTTACCCAGCGGTAATTCACCGTAAAGTGTTTTGAGCAAACTACTTTTCCCCATTCCGGTTTTACCAATCAAGTAAACAAATTCACCTTTATCTAAATGAATATTAACTTCTTTCAGAATTAGTTTATCTCCTTGATAAATTTCTCCGTGCTGAATTGAGAATATGTGATTGTTTGTTTCCATTTACAATTGGTATCTGAATTCAAAAATAGCGATTCAGTTAAGCATAGCATGAGAATACGAATAAAAGTTTAAAGACTTTATTAACCAAATTCTAAAAATCACTTATAAGAGAAACTAAACCCCAATAAAGCATTAGAAATTCGTAGTGAGGATTTAAATAACAAAAAAAGCAAGGATTTTGGAATGAAGCATATTCGTAAATATGGTGAATGATCAAAATCCAGCGCTGCGATTGATTTTGAAGTTATTTGGATAAGTAATAGATTTTCTGATGCTTTATTGGGGTTTAACACTGTCGCGTTTATAACTTTCGCGACTGCTGATGCGAATCCCCTCTCAACACGTTTAATTTTACAGGTTTAAACCTCAACCATCATAAAAGGTTTAAATAATAAAAACGCATACCATTAAATGAAGAGATTAGGAATTATATTCTTGTTGTTTGTAAGCCTGAGTGCATCTGCTCAATGGACAGAGAAATATGCGTCTGAATTTGCGAATTTTTATCGGGCAGAAGAATTGTTTGAGAAAGCTAAATTCTCTGCTGCTCAAGAAGAATATCGCGTTTTTATGAAAGAAAATGAGGATGCCAACCATCCTTATTTCATCAAAGCGGCTTATTACAATGCTCTGTGCGCTCTAAAACTTTATCACCAAGATGCCGAACAATTATTACTTGCCTTTTTAGCAGAATATCCTGAAAGTATCTATCAACAAGAGATTTATTTTGAATTGGGGAGATACTATTACCGCAAAAAGAAATATGAAAAAGCGATAGATTGGCTAGCTCAAGTTGAGGTTTATGATTTAAATGAAGAAGATAAACCAGAGTATTATTTCAAATTTGGTTATGCCCATTTTAGAGAGGATAAACTAAAACCAGCTCGTGATGCTTTTTACGAAATTATTGAGCTTGAATCTCAATACCAAGCACCTGCATTGTACTATTATTCGCACATTGCATACTCTCAAAAAAATTACGAAGTGGCATTAAAAGGATTTAAAAAATTGGCCAATGACCCCAATTTTGAAAAATCTGTACCTGCTTATATCGCACAAATTTTATACCTGCAAGGCAAATACGAAGAACTCTTAGAATATGCGCCACCCGTAATGGAAAATGGGGAGCCTAAAAATTCTTTAGAAATGGCCCACTTAATTGGAGATGCCTTTTACCGAATTGGTAAATATGATGAAGCCGTTCCGTTTCTTGAAGAATACAACAGCAAAAGCGCTACCACAAGAGATGAAGATTACCAGCTCGGCTTTGCATATTTCAAATCAGGTCAAAACATGAAGGCCATCAGGACCTTTGACAAGGTGGCAAAAATTAAAGATGAACTGGGTCAAATGGCCTTGTATCATATTGGTGAAAGTTATTTAAAAATGGATAACTACCTGTATGCAAGAAATGCCTTTGAATTAGCAGCTGCTTTGCATTTTGATAAAGAAATTGAAGAAGATGCCTTGTATCAATATGCCGTTTTATCCTACAAATTAGATTATAACCCATTTGACGAAGCGGTTGAAGCATTAAATCTTTACCTAAGCAGATATCCAGACAGTCCGAGAAACCAAGACATTTTTCAATTCTTAGTGAATGTGTACACGACAATGAAGAATTACAAGTCGGCAATGGCATCAATTGAACGAATTGAAGACAAGGATTTTAAAATGAAGAATGCCTATCAGATGATGGCCTACAATTATGGCGTTGAGTTATTTGATAATGGTCAGTTCGCTGAAAGTAAACCGGTATTTGATTTGGCTCGTAAATATCCGGTTGATCCAAAAATAAATGCCTTGAGCCATTACTGGATTGCCGAAGCCGAATATAAAATGAACAATTATGATGAGGCAATTAGAAAGTACCGTGAGTTTTTAGAAGTGCCCGGAAGTTATGGCCTGAAGCAACACAATGACGCCTATTACAATATTGCTTATTGCTACTTTAAAAAAGAACATTTTGAATTGGCAATACAGAATTTTAGAACCTTCACGCAAGATCAGAATGAGGATGCGCATGATAAAATTGCAGATGCTTATTTAAGAATTGGAGATTCCTATTTTGTGGGTAAAAATGATGATCAAGCTATTCAATTTTATGCAAAAGCCATTGCAGAAAATGGAGGACAAGTAGATTACGCAAAATATCAAACAGGCTTGTCACACGGGTATAAAAGAGAGTACGATAAAAAAGTAAGCTCTATGCTAGATATTGTGAATAATCACAAAACATCAACCTTTGTTGTGCCGGCATTG
>JAUHXX010000338.1 GCA_030426825.1 Bacteroidia bacterium
AACGCCATAAAAAACGTCAGATACTCCCTGAACGCCTCTGATCACTCCTGTCACATAATCGTTGTTTTTGAAATGAGGAATCATTTCATTCTGACGGATATCTTCACCTTGCAAATCGGTGAGTACCGTTTCAGTGCCATATCCATTGATAAATTCAACTCTGTGAACATCATTGATAACCAACATTAAAAAACCATTGTCTTTGCCTTGTTCACCAACTCCCCAGTGGTTGAATAAATCTGTCCCAAACATGTTCGGATTATTATCTCCAATTGAGTTCAAACAAACAACCGTCATTTGAAAACCGGTTTGCGATTCGGTGTTTTTAATGATTCTATTAATGGTATCAATTGCAGCTTGAGTAAGCATTTGATGGGGGTCTGAAACACGAGAATCATTGATTGGGCGATTGTTCACCACCTTCTTATAATCGCTAATAACCCCATTGGTGTTGATGGAATTATAGTTATCGTTCGCTTCAGAAGAGGATAAGGGTTGAAAATATTCAGAGAAGGGGCTAACCTTTATTTCGTTGACTTCTTCAATGTGGTCTAATGAATCTAACTCATCTTGGCCAAATGCTGGTCCCCAAAAAAGTAGAATTAATAAAAATGAACACGACTTATAAATCGCTGAAATAAGGCTTGACTTCATATTGTGGATATTTATCGGCATTCTTTTTCACCAGTATATTGTACGCCTTCACTGCCTCATTATAGTTTTTTTTCTCGTAAGCTATTCTGTTCTCAGAACTTTCAATTTGCATCATTAAATTGTTGATGTTTTCGCTTTCACCAGATTCTTTCGCCAAGTGTTTGGCTTCTTGAATGGTAGCATTCAAATCATTTTCTAATTGGAATCGCTCTTCTCCTTCGGATGATTTTATTTTATCCTGTAAATCCTGAATGGTTTGATTAAGCGCACGTGATTCTTCAGTTGAAGTATTAATGGTTGCAATTAAGTCAGGAATCAAATTATTCCTTCTATCAATAGCGGTTTGAACATAATCCCATTTTGAAAAAACCTCTTCTTCAGATTCGATTAATTGATCTAAGACCTGGTCATTTTCAGTTTCACTAGATGTCTGGGTTGATCCACTTGAATCATCTGATTGAAAAGAAATAGAAAGAATAACCACCAAAATTAGAATTGCTGCGGCAACAACTATCAGAATCTTTTTTCTCGAACTGTTGTCTGATTCTAAAATCCTTCTTTTTTTATCAATTGTGCTTAAGACATTCACAGCGATTTGATCTCTTGGATCTACCTTAAGTTCTTTTCTGGCGTGGAATTCTGCTTTATCACGATCTTCATTAGAATGGCTCTGTAACCAAAGCATCATGTAGGCCTTAGCCAAAACGGCATTCCCGTTTTCAATGTAAGGGTTTATAGCGGTTGCTTTCTTGGCCTCTTCTATGGCTTCGGTAAAGTTTCTCGCTTTCAAATGGTCATCCGCCGCTTTTAAATGAACATGGGCAGATTGTTGAAGTTTATCCCATTCTTCAGTGGTCAAGCCCATACTTAAGGCAAGCTCCTTCAATTCGTCCATGGTTAATGGACGCTCTTCTAATGTTTCATCTGTTTGAGCAGCTTCAACAACTGCTTTTATATGCGCCTTAAACTTTTCTTCTCCGTAATCCATAATTGCTTAAACCAATATAATCAAACTATTTTTATCTCAATATCCTCAAACTGAACAATATCACCTGATCGCAATTTTTTACGCTTTTGAGTTTCTATTTTTCCGTTGACTTTTATTGATTCTTCTTCAATCAATATTTTAGCATGACCACCAGTTTGCGCTATTTGCTGTACTTTGAGCAATTTCATTAATTCTATAAATTCAGAATCTTCTTTGAGTTTGAATGTGTTCATTTTTTTGAATTGTAATAATTTATTATGCTTTCTGAAGCCTGAAAAGAGGTGATTTCTCCTTTGTCCAGAAGTTCTGAAATTTCATTGATTTTGTCTTGTATACCTACCGTATTATTGAATTCTTGCATCAATCGTTCTTGCACAGATTGATTCATCCAATATCTTTTTTGCTCATTCCTTTTTTTATCAAACCACCCAGACGGTTTTGTTTGTCGCTCGAATTCTTGAATGATATCCCAGGCTTTTTCAATGCCTTTTTCTTCCAGCGCACTGATGGTTTCTACTTTTGGAATCCAGTTGTTTTCGTTGGCTGGAAATAGATGGAGAGCGTTTTTATATTCGGCTCTTGCCAAATTGGCCATTTTCACATTCTTTCCGTCAGTTTTAGTAATGAGGATACTGTCTGCCATCTCCATTATTCCACGTTTGATGCCTTGAAGTTCGTCACCAGCACCTGCTAGCATTAATAATAGAAAGAAATCAGTCATGGAATGAACGGCAATTTCTGACTGTCCAACTCCAACAGTTTCTATGAGGATAACGTCAAAGCCTGCTGCTTCACATAAAATAATGCTCTCTCTTGTTTTTCGTGCAACCCCGCCTAAAGAACCGGCGCTTGCAGAAGGTCTAATGAATGCTTTTTCGTTCACAGATAATGAGGTCATGCGTGTTTTGTCGCCTAAAATTGATCCACCTGATTTTTCACTGCTAGGATCAATGGCCAAGACAGCTACTTTTTTACCTTGATTGATCAGGTAGGTTCCAAAGCTTTCAATGAAAGTACTTTTCCCTACACCAGGAACTCCTGTTATTCCTATTCGAATTGAATTTCCAGCTAGGGGTAATGCCATTTTTAAGAGCTCTTGAGATTTTAAAATATCTTCTGATTTAATACTCTCAATAAGGGTAATGCCTTCTGCCAATCCTGATTTGTCTGCAGATTTGATTTTGTCAAAAATTTCTTGTGGAGACAAATGAGCTTTGTGTGCTCGTTTGCTGGCGATTAATTGCGCTATCTTGTTTTTATGTGCTCTGTTTTCCTTTGCCATTATGGGGTAGACGTGGTGTCTAAAGATGCTGTTTTGTATTGCGATATCCATCCAGGCGTCTGAACATCTTTCAGCAGTTTAAACAAACTATCACCGTAAATATAGTCAGTTAAAAAGTTATCTAAGCCATAAGTTTCTCTTAAGAATTGACTTTGTGCGGCTGAAGGTTTGTATTGACCTTTGCTCCATCCCATCTGGTCGTATTGATAAGGATGTTCATAAAATCTAATTTTCCATAATTGGTCAAAAATAGGAGCATAATAACCTATGATTTTATTACTCTCATTTCTCACCAAAAAACAGCTGTCAATATTGTATTTCGCAAAATAATCTTCTCTACTATTATTTACTGGATGAGGCCAATGCCCTAGAGCGGTATGAATAAACCGATCTTGCGAAACAACTTCGGCACCGATTACTTTGCCATTGATGGTTTTAACAAATGCATAAGTGATTAATTGTGAATGTGCTGAGGTAAAGAATCCTATTGCAAAATGACTTTGTTGCAGGTGATTCTGACCCTTCGAAAAACTCGAAAGGCACAAGCATAAAGACAATAAAAAGACTCTTAGTAACCTCATTACTAGTTCAATTGACATAAAAATATGCAAATCACAGGCCATTTGCAATCAAATGACCCTGAATAGTTTACTGAAATTTGGGCGAAAAGTTCGTTTTATTGGTTGACAATAATTACTGAAAGCACTCCTTGAATTTGATTTGCCGTTCCTGACGACACATTAACGTCTGCGGT
>JAUHXX010000339.1 GCA_030426825.1 Bacteroidia bacterium
TACATCATCCAATTACCTATCGATTTGAAGATTCAGACGGAAAGCATGCCGTATTTTTTACCTACAGCTGTTATTCTGGGGGTCAAAGTATTGCGTATGTGCACATGTACTTACCGGTAGCTACTTGTTCATCTGGTGAATCTTATCACATTGAATACTAGTAAGTCACCACATTTCTAAAAAGAACGCGACCCGTTCCAAACACTTCCAATTCAATCGTTTCTCCTAACGAAGTTTCAACTTTCACTTTGTTCAGACCTTCTTTTAAAGGTATACGGGCAAACTGAATTTGACTCGGAAGGCTTTGCCAGTTTCTGGTATCTGCTTTTTCAGTGGCAAAATTCGCAATATTCAATAAGGTTCCAGCGGTTTCATCAGCCTCTTTAAGTGCCGCTTCAGATATCTTTTTCAAGGTCAAGCGCAACAAATCAGCACCTAAGTCTTTCAGGTAATTTTCTTTTTCTTGTTGAAATGCCAAGGCCGATATATCTTGAGCCATCTCCAATTTTTGCTGTTGTCCATTCACCTCAACATTCACTCCCATTGTCATGGGCATTCTATTTACATAGTAAGATCTAGCCAATCGAATAAGGCCTACAGAACCTGGATCAAAATCGGGGTCACTAGCAGCAAAATTATAATCTATTGGAATCATTAATCCATCAGAAGCAAAGAAAAAACCATCATTATTCTGATCTAAACTAAAGAACATATCCTTTTCATTTTTCACTGGAGACAATCCGTTTTCCCAAAACAAAATGAGTTCACCGTGTTCAGCATAATTCTCTTCAATTTGAAGAGCTGATGAATAAGTGATTCCTGCATACTGAGCAGTTCTCACGATATCTTGTTCTAAGTGACTGGGTTTGTTTAAATGAAACAGCCCACTTTGATCAGCATCATAAACTTCTTTCGCGTTTCGGTATGCGATAAAGGCATTATTGTAATCATGGTCTGCCTCATATAGCATTCCCATGAGCATTAAGCCAAAAGGATCTTGTCTGTATAAATGGTCTTTAGATTTTGCAGCGATATTAAGCGCTTGTTGCGCCAAATTAATTTTTCTAGCCTCTACCAAAGCCTCCTCTACATCCCCCATTTGCATATAATTCAAGGCTTTGTAGTAATGTACCATGATTTTTTCATGCTCCTCGGCACGGTAAGTTTGCATAGATTGATTTACCAAGGCCCCTACTGCATGATCACCGATAGAATTAAATTCTTGCATTTTGTAATCGGCATATTCCAAGTATTTGTTGCTTTCTTTAAAATCGCCTTTTAGGTGCAAGACTTTGCCCATTTCTAGTGCATAGAGCAATGAATTTCTTTTGCGTTTTAAAAACTTACTGCCTTCAACTGCTTCTTTTGCTCCATGATAATTACCAACAACCAAGGCTTGTTCAGTAGCCAACGTTTTTTGATAATAGGTGCCGCATGAAAACAGCAAAGCAGTAAGTCCTATAAAAATGATATGTCTAATTTTCGCGATCAAGGATTTTATTTTTTGGTTAAAAAGGGCGCCTTCACTGTGAGGAGAAGGACACCCATAGACTAATCAATCATTAGTTTTTGATATACTTTTTAATTTTTTTATCTCCAATCCAAACGATTTCGTTGGTTTCCATATTTGTCAACTCTAGGTCAACTTGATAGTAAGACACTTTCTTCTTTTTATAAGTATCTACAATGGTATTGATTGCACCTTGCATCATGTAATCTGCACCATGCTCTAATCCAAATCTTTTCATGGTAGATGCAGAAGCGTTGGTTTGTTGGTCAGCTCTCTCACCTCTAATCTGTTCTCTTTTTTCACCGCCCTGAACCAATCTTACTTTTTTAGAAGTGATAAATGATTTTTCAATATCCTTCATAAAAGTTTCAGCTTCAATGTGCTCATGACTTTTGTTTTTTACAAAACCAACAATTACAACTGGCTTTTCATTTTTAGCTCTCATATGATCGGCTAACCAAGCATCTTCCAATACTTGAGCAATCATTGATTCTGCAGTCAATTTAGAATCGACATCATTCCATCTTCCTGATAAATCGATTTCTTCTTCAACATCTAATCTACTTACGCTATGGCAACTAAATAGTCCCATGCAAATGGCCACAAGGGCCGCGATATATAATTTTCTAGTTTTCATTTTCTATGGTTTTAAAAGGTTGCTATTAAAAGAATATTGAATACAATCCAGCTCCTAAATACATTGAATTCCAGTATGGATTTGCATAATAATTGTTGTATCCATAGTTATAGTTTGGATAACCGTAGTAAGTTGGTTGATTCCAACCCTGGTTTCCATATCTTCTATATCCTTGATTACAACAAACTGGATATCTGCTTTGGATGCGCATTTTTCTCAATTCAAACCTGCGATCTCTTCTTAATTGTTTTTGCTCTTCCTTAGCTTCTCTCCAGTCATATGCTTTGTAAGTATCTTGAATTGTCGTGCTATGTGCAGCAGTTAACTCATCACTTTTTTGCATGTATTTATCTTGGCTGATCTGATAGTTCGGATTTTGGTCAGGAGCCAAATCCTGTCCAAACGAAACTGTTAAGCTGGCGATTGCCAATAGTGTAAAAATTTTTTTCATTGCGATTCATTTTAGTTTGGTTAGCAATCTCCAAATCTTGTGCCAAAATCGGTAGACCATTACTTTAAACGGTTTAGTAACTAACCGTTTTAGAAAGCTTTTTTAAGAAAAAATTAACAAAGTGTTCAAAGTGTCCATTTCGTGCCATTTTCAACTTAAGTACAACCGTTCGCTCAATAAAACTGGCCAAACATCCTATAAATTTGAAGGTTAACTGTATTAATCTTATCTTTAAAGTCTCAAACTGTTAAAAAACCATGAAAAAAATTTACAGCTTACTACTAGCCGCATTGTGTTTCAATGTTTCATTCGGACAAGAGACTTGGAGCCGAGTTAAAGTTTACGGCACAGATGCCGAACTCAGTCAACTTGGGAATTTAGGACTTCCTATTGACCATGGAGAACACAAATCAAATGTGCACTTTATGACCGATCTATCGGCTACTGATATTGCGAAACTTGATGCTCACGGCTTCAATTACGAAATTGTCATTGCTGATGTAAAGGCTTATTACAAAGATCAAACTCGACCTTCTCAATTTAAAGGACAGGACAGAGCGTCTTGCCCATCTGTAGGAGGTTCTGCTTACAATCCTACCACTCCTTCAAACTTCAATTTAGGAACCATGGGTGGATTCTATAAATATCAGGAGTTCATTGACGAGTTGGATGACATGAAAGCCCAGTATCCCAATTTAATTACGGCAAAAGCACCTATCGACAACTTTGTTACTGTAGATGGAAATCCAATTTACTGGCTCAGAATTTCCGATAATGCGGATACAGATGAGGCTGAAGAAGAAGTATTGTACACCTCGTTGCATCACGCAAGAGAACCTGCATCATTGTCGCAAACCATCTACTATATGTGGTATATGCTAGAGAATTATGGCACTGACCCTGAAGTGACTTATTTAGTGGATAATACAGAAATGTACTTTGTGCCAATGATTAACCCTGACGGATACAGACACAATGAATTGACTGACCCGAACGGTGGAGGAATGCACAGAAAAAACAGAAATTTAGTGAG
>JAUHXX010000340.1 GCA_030426825.1 Bacteroidia bacterium
GATGGAATAAATGATGCGCCTGTTTTAGCTACACCAACATCACTGATTGCCAAAACAGGCGCATCATTTATTCCATCCCCTACAAAAGCGATAAAACGTGTTGAATCACTTTTAATGTCTTTCACTTTTTCTACTTTATCAGCAGGAAGCAGATTACCAAAAGCTTTTGAAATTTTTAATATCCCGGCCACTTTTGCAACTATTGATTGCTTGTCTCCTGATAACATTACTGGTTCAATTTCTTTCTTCTTTAATTCTGTAATTGTTTGAGCTGCATCTTCTTTAATCTCATCTGAAACTGTAATATATCCGGCATAATTTTTATCATACGCTACAACAACAATACTTTCTATAATTTGATTAATTTCTGAAGGAAAATCAATCTCATATTTTTGAAGTAGCTTCGCATTTCCAACCAAAACATCATGCTTATTGTGGGTTCCCTGAATACCATGACCAGCAATTTCATTGGCGTTTTCAATTTTCACATTCAAATATTCTTTTGAAGCTGATTGCACAATTGCTTTGGCAATTGGATGAGTTGAATAGGCTTCAACAGCCGCCACAATATTTACGAATTCATCTTTTGGCAATAAAACAGAATTAATTTCATTGACAATGAATGATCCTTTGGTTAGCGTTCCTGTTTTATCCATGACTACAGTATTTACTTTTGTGAACACATCCAAATAGTTTGATCCTTTGAATAATATACCATTTCTTGAAGCAGCACCAATACCTCCAAAATATCCCAACGGAATGGATATTACTAGGGCGCAGGGGCAAGAAATTACCAAGAAAATTAATGCTCGGTACAACCAATCTTGAAAGACGTAATCTTGCACAATTAGATAGGGGGCAAGTGTAATTATTAAGGCTAATCCTACCACAATTGGAGTATAAATTCTTGCAAATTTTCGGATAAAAAGTTCCGTTGGTGCCTTTTGAGAATTGGCATTTTCAACCATTTCAAGAATTTTAGAAATAGAGCTATCAGCAAATTCTTTTGTTACATGCACTTCAATAACTGGACCCGTATTAATCATTCCGGCCAGTACTTTCTCATTTTTTAAGATGGTTGCCGGAGCACTTTCACCAGTTAAAGCAGCTGTGTTGAGAGATGCCGTTTCATTTAGTAATACGCCATCCAAAGGCACTTTTTCGCCTGATTTAATTTGAATTATTTCGTCAATATGTACGGTGAAAGGATCTACCTCAATAGCTTTATCATTTCTTATGACAGTCGCTGAAGAAGGACGCAAATCAAGTAGTGACTTAATGTTACTTTTAGCTTTTCTTACCGCAGCTGACTGAAACAATTCACCAACTGAATAAAACAACATTACTGCAACTGCCTCAGGATACTCTCCAATGTAAAACGCTCCAAGCGTGGCGATAATCATCAAAGTGAATTCTGAGAAAATATCTTTTTTCACCATTGCTTTACCGGCGTCTTTAAACACAGGTAGTGCTACTGGTAAATAAGCCAATAGGTAGAATGTAAGTTTGATATTTTCGTTGAACCAAATTGGTTTTATCAAATGCTCTAATATTAGTGCAGACATTAAGAGCACAAATGTTACTATTGAAAGTAGGTATGGCCTTAATATCTTCAATGCACCACCTGAATCCTCTACACCGATTTGAGCGGCTTCTTGATTTATTTTCTCTTCTAAATTGCAACAGGTTATTTCGCCTTGTTCGTTGTAATCATGAAAGTGTTTTTTTTCTGGTTTCATACTATCATTTTTAAATCCATCTCCTTACTTTCTTCTTATAATCAAGGTATGTTTTGCCATGAATGTTCTCAAGGTATTCTTCTTCTAATCTTGATTGGATTTGAAGAATGAAATAACATAAAGCAAACAAGGTGAAAGACAAGACATTTGGGGCTATTAAAAATATCCCTAAGTAGATCAGTAATACACCAAGAAAAACTGGATTTCTTGATAATTTGAAGATACCTTCATCTACAAGAGTAGTTTTTTCTTCATAATCTATTCCAATCCTCCATGAATTAGACATTTGATATTGAGCAATAATTGTCCAGATCAATGAAAAGACCAAAAGCCCTGAACCTATCCATTGTAATTCTACTAAGTTTAAGTAAGTTAATTCTCCAAGGTACTTGGTATAGAATCCTTGAAAAAAACTAAAGAGCACGATAACCGTTAAACTCAAAGCCGTCATGATTTTAAATACAAAACCTATGTAATCGTGGGCGTTTTCAGAACGACTAAACACAAATGGGTTTTGTCCTGTTTTTTTCCATTGCACGTAACTTCTGATAACGAAAACTTGAAAAAAGTATACCAGCATAAAAGCCGGTAAGAATATTTGAAAAACAGTCATATCAACAAATTAATTCTCTAATTTTTTAGAAACGGCTTCGACCAAATGATTTACCATTTTAATTTCTTTTACTTCATCATCTGCAAAAGAGATGTCAAACTCATTTTCAATTTTCACCATTACATCTATTACACTAATTGAATCCATACCTAAATCTTCATATAGACAATATCCAGTTTTGATTTCACTATTAAAATCTAATTCTGCTTTCAGAATTGTATAAACTTTATCTTTCATAAAAGCTAAATAAGTGCCGCCCGATTGTACACCGGGCGGCACAATTAATTAATGTTCGTGACCTTCATGATCATCTCCATCATCATGTTCATGATCTCCGTGATCATGTCCATCATGATTTTCTTCAGTATCAGCCTCACCTTCATTACCACCACAAGAGGTGAATGAGATTGAACCAATTAATAATGTTGCTATTAAAGCAATTCTTAGGTACTTCGTTTTCATATTTAGATATTTAATTAGTGACTATGTTCAGCTTCTTCCTTTTTCAAATCTGCGATCAAGTTATAAGCATTGTTCCAAGCGAAAGTAGTGCCTGGTTCAAGAGGAGTTAATAATTTAATTTCAACCCATCCGTTTTCTGTTATTCCGGTAATTACTTCTAACGGTTCAAAAGCCCATACCTCTTCATCATGATCCATCTCTTTTTTCGCCGTAAAAATGAAATACTTGTCCCCTTCACGCACCAACCCCTCTTCAGGAATCGCATAACTTTTCACATTACTTGTGTAGATTTTACCTCTAACATACATTCCAGGAATTAGAATCCCTTCTTTGTTTTCTATTTCTGCATGAACATGAATGGCTTTTGGGTCTTGTTCAAAGTTTTGCCCAACCGAGTATATTTCCGCTTCCAACTCTTCACCCGGCATAGACTCTACACTGAACGTTACTTTTTGTCCAACTTTAATTTTATGCGCATCTTTTTCAAAAACCATCAAATCAGCATGTACATGTTCAGAATTTACGATTTCAAACATGGGCGCATCCGGATTTACATACTGACCAATTTTAATTTCAACTAAACGGACAAAACCATTAATTGGGCTTCTAACTGCCACCGTTTGCGAAATTTCGTTTTTCTCAAGGCGTTCAGTACTAATACCTAGAATACTTAATTGAGCTTTCAATCCAGCAACAATTCCTTTTTTAACGTTCAGTTCTGAAGTGATTTTTTGAAACTCTTTACCTGAACCAACTTTTTCCGCATATAATTTTTCCTGTCTATCGTATTCTAATTGCAAATATTC
>JAUHXX010000341.1 GCA_030426825.1 Bacteroidia bacterium
TGGAAAACGGGGATACGAATATTGGATAGACGTCTATGAAAAGAAGATTGAAAAAACCTTGCTTCAAATTAAAAAAACTGAATACAAGCTCGATAAGCTAAGACACACTCCGGAAGGAAAACCGAAAATTAAAAAGAAAAAATTCAAGAAAAAAGACTTGAATAATTCTGATCAAGCAGGAACTGGACATCCAACTTCAGCACTTTCTAAGAATGATAAGCAAAAAAATATTGAGCAAAACAGATTGAATTTTTTGCATTCTCAATTGGCTGGAGAAAAAGCAAAGTTAGCTGAGTTGATTGAAGAAATGGAGGCTGCCTACTATGTGCTACAAGGTTACAAGACATTGTTAGATAGAATGCAGAAGAATCTCGGCTACATATTCGTTGATTATAAGAAGTCTGGTGATGTCTATACTTTTGATGATGGCAGTACGTTTAATTATGCAACGCAGGATTTCACGTTTAACCAAAACGGTAAGCAAGAATCTTTCAGAATTTACCATATAGCTTTTGGTAAAACTGTTTTTTCAAAGAATATAGATGAATCCTTCGTCCATATGAACCTTTCAACTATCAATGAAGAAGAGAAGTTCGTTTACGAGAAAGTTGTAGCAAAATCTGAGCGCACAGTGGCTATGAATAAGTCTGACAGTATTCAAACTATGGAAATATTTCAGGCTATCTTGAATCGAGACATGAAGATTGATTTAAGCATTTATGCAGGCGGCATCCTAGGTCAAAGTGAAGGCAAGTATTATCGAGATTCTCTGTTAACTGCTGAAGCGTATAACAAGGATAATGAGTTGAATGATCAAGTATGGAAATACAGAGCGGTAAAGGATGATAAAATTCATCTGAGTGTTGAAGTTTGGCAAGATAAGATGAAGCCATTCAATTTTGAATCTTATGAAAAAGGCTATTTAAAACTTAAAAAGAAATATCCCGGATTAACTGAAATTGATTATAGCTCTGCCGTAAAAGCAAGACAATTAGCTGATCAATGGTTGAACCAAATGAAAGCACTTGTTCCTTTGTGGTTTGAGAAACCCATTGAACGGGCTAAAATATTAAAAACACTTTCAAGCACTAAAGCAGGTAAAGTAGGCTTCGTAAATCGAAGTATCTGGGCAAAAGTTCCACTCTTAGACTAGATAAAATAGTATCTTTGCAAGCCAATGGCAGAGGAAGAAGAAAATATGTCTTTTCTGGGTCATCTTGAAGAATTGAGATGGCGACTAGTGAAAATGGTAATTGCAATCTTCATTTTTGCCGTGGTCATTTTCGTCTTTACCGAGTGGATTACCCAAAACGTCTTCTTGAATTTAGCAGATCCTGAATTTCCAATTTTTAGATTTTTTTGCTGGGCTGCCGGACTGTGCGCCTCTGAGATTAAAATAGATTGGCAATCTGTTGAGATGATGGGGCAATTCGGCACCAACCTAATGATGGCTATTGTTGGTGGAATTGTGCTCGCTTTTCCGTGGATTTTTCATCAAATTTGGGGCTTTGTCAAGCCGGGTCTTAAAGAGAACGAGATTAAATCTGTAAGAGGAATTACCTTTTTTGTGAGCGTCCTCTTCTTTATTGGAATTTCTTTCGGATATTTTGTGATCGCACCGCTTACAGTTCAGTTTTTCGGCAATTGGCAAATGGCTGAATCAATCGAGAATAATATTACGATTAATTCTTACCTGAAAACAATCGTCTCAACAGTGTTTTTCACAGGTTTATTATTCCTGTTGCCGGTAGTAATTATGATCTTTTCTAGACTCGGCATTATTACTTCAACTTGGTTAAAAAAGTACCGAAAACACTCATTTGTGGCAGTTTTGATAGTGTCTGCTATTATTACACCTCCAGATCTTTTCACTCAAATAATTGTCAGTATCCCAATCGTTATTCTTTATGAATGTGGAATACTGATCGCGAAACGCATTGAAAAAAAGCGTTATAAGGATAGTTTAGCGAAGTAGATTTCTACCTTAATTTTCGTATTTTTGTTTAGGACCCTTACATGAAGCAATTTCTATTTGTCATAGCATTCCTATTCACTTGTTTTTGCGGATTTACGCAATCAACTGTTGTGCAGGGTGTTGTGAAAGATTCTTTGAGTGGTGAGCCCGTTCCTTATGTTAAAGTCAAGTTTCAAAATGGAGGTGCTGGCGGCCTCACAAACTTTGATGGTAGTTTTTTTGTTCAAACTACCAATCCTTCTGATTCCATTGAGATTAGTTCTGTAGGATATAAAACACTTGTTTTTGCAGTTAAGGCCGGAATCAGCAATGATTACGAAATCCTTCTGCCGGCAGCAATAAAAAGTTTTGATGCTGTTGAAATCATAGCGGGCGAAAATCCAGCCTTTGAAATCCTCAGAAAAGTAAAAGAAAACAAAAAAGCCAACGACCCTGAAAAGCTAGATGCGTTCGAGTGCGAAGTTTACAATAAGATGCAGTTTGACGTCAACAATATTGGTAAAAACTTTGAAGAAAATAGATTGTTCAGAAAAATGGACGTAGTAGATAATTATGTGGGTGAGGATACCACAATAGGTAAAAGATACATACCAGTATTGTTGACCGAATCAATTTCTGATTACTACTATAAAAAATCCCCTGTTCAACGAAAAGAGGTGATCAAGGCAAGCAGAATCACAGGGGTTGATTATTTGCAATTGCAACAATTTACCGGAGATATTCATCAATCAGTTAATGTTTACGACAATTACATAGAGCTATTTAACAAAGAGTTCATGTCTCCAATTGCCGACGGTGGCCGGGCTTTTTATAAATATTACATGCAACAACCTGATACCATTGATGGAGTTCCTTGCTACAGGATGTTTTTTGTGCCAAAACGAAAGGGAGACGCGGTATTTGATGGTGAAATGTGGATAGACGATTCAACCTACGCCATAAAAAGGTTGATTGCCAGAATTCCAGATAATGTGAATTTAAATTATGTGACAGATTTATCTGTTTATCAAAATTATACTGAAGTTGAACCGGGTGTTTGGATGGTAACTGAAGAAGAAGTTAAAGCTTATTTCAAATTGTTTAATGACTTAAAAAAACAGAAGTTACATGGTGCCACGGTGCATAAAAAAACCTCTCGAGAAAAGTTTGTCGTTAATGCGCCAAAGGATTTTGACTTTTATGTGGCCGATTTGGTACTAGAAGATTCAGCAAAACTTCGTGAAGAATCTTATTGGGATGCCAATCGTCATGATACCTTGACAGCAGAGGAACAGGGAGTAATAGACATGGTGGATACACTAAAGGATAATCGCCGTTTTAAATTTTATGAGAACGTGGTTTATATGGCTTATTCAGGTTTTTATAGAGCAGGCCCTATTGAAGTTGGAAGCATTTATTCGTTGTATAATCGTAATAGTACCGAAGGACACAGAGTCATGCTTTCACTTAGAACTTCAAATAGGTTTAGTACTAAGGTTGAAATTAATGGTTTTGGTATATACGGTTTTGGTGACAAGGATTGGAAATACGGTGGGTCGTTGCGCTGGAAATTAAAGAATTCACCAAGAACAATGATGCGTTTTGCATATCGAAGGAGAATAGAAATTCTAGGATTAGATGCTTCTATTGGAGATATT
>JAUHXX010000028.1 GCA_030426825.1 Bacteroidia bacterium
CACTGCACACATCCATAATAATTTAAGTCAATTCTTATTTCTTCACCACTTTCTGCGTCCACACTTCACTATCCGACTTCACCACAATGATATAAGCTCCGGCTCTGAAGTTCTCTACATTCAATGTTGTAGATTGATTCATCAAAATAGATTGCGTCACTAACTGGCCAGACAGGTTATACACTTCTAGTCTATTCGCTCCTTTTGGTGAATTGATTTGAATTTGATCATCTACTAAAGTGGGATAAACCTTCAATTCCTCTTTAACTGTTTCTATCCCAACAAATGCAGGCTGCAAATGAGTAGAGAAAATTCCTTGACCATGCGTCCCGACCACAAAAAAGCCATCATGCGTTCTGTAATCCATATGATCAACCGGTACATTTCCAATCCCTGCTTCTAGCGTCCAAACTGTTCCAGCACCGGCAATATTATCGGTAGTATATAGCCCCGTTGATGTACCCACAAATAAAGTTCCATCAGGATAATATTCGCACCAAAAAGCAGCTGGACCCGCTCCTGATCCATCTGGATTTTCTTCTAAATTACCGCTAATATCCATCCATGAAACCCCACCGTCATTTGTAATAAATACTGATGGTATTTCATAATTTCCGAATGTCACAATAATTTGATCCGAATTAAATGGGTTCACCCCAATCGAAGAAACATATCCTCCGGATGGAAAGTTGGTTCCTTTTATATCCACCTTTGTCGGTGTTCCTGAAACACCATAAGCATGGTCTAAACGGTACAGGTACCCATTAGTTGTACCGTACCAAACTCTGTCCGAATCAGATTCACACATTTCAATATCTGAAATAATGGATGACTGCGGTCCAACATTACTTTCGTTCATTATCGTCCAATGATTAGGCTCTTTGTTTACCCTGTCCCCACTTATCGGTATTTGAGTTAAATCATCTAATCTCCACAATTTGTTCTTTCCATTCCAGATAATTCTTTTATCATTTGATGGATCTAATTTGAAACTATTGGCCCAGTTATAATTATTGGTTGCCCCATCTGGGTCAATTCTTTCATGCGCCAACACGTTCCCGTTATCGTCTATTTGCTTGAGGTACAGCTTTCCTCTTTGTTTTGATGTTAGGTAATAATCACGTCCATTCGTCATGGCACAATACATACCATCTCCTGAGCCAATATACTTCCAAGTAGAATCAAATTCATCTGTGTTTGTAAACCAAGTACCATTGTCTTGCAAGCCCCCAATAATCATTTCTGATGTTGCCACACCAGGTTCAATTGCGATTGCATAAAACTGCGTAGTTATATAACCATTATTTAAAGGAGTCCAATCAACTGAATCTTTCAAACAACTATCCGTCCGATAAATTCCACCGTCATTAACATTGATCAAGACATGAGGATCAGATGGTAAAAAAGTGATATAGTGTTGATCGGGATGATGATTCGGATAACTTAAATTCCAATTTAAATCATTGTATGGGAGAGGGTCACATTGATATCCGCCAATCCAAGTATTAGTAGAATCATGCAAAAAGGCATCTTTATTTCTCCAAATAGAAGTGCCGGCAATATAGATTGTAGCTGTGTCGGTAGGATGCACGGCAATATGAACATCAAAAGATTGCTGCGTACTTAGTAAGCCAATTTCTGCGGTAATTTCGGATAAATAGCATGATTGATGAGGTAACATGGCGCTTCTATCATCCCAAGCCCCATTGGCCCCTGAACCGTCACCACCTAAATACTCGTAACGGTATATTGAGTGCCCATTTGCTGTTGCAGCACTTGTTGACCCAAAAAACCAAACTACATTTTCATCCAAAGGATTAATGGCTATCGCTAAACGACCATATGTTGTAACAAAACCTGCCGGAACAATGTAGGTCCAATTCACACCGTCATCTGACCTATAAACTCCTTTATCTAGTCCATCACTGGACATGGTGCAATAAAACACACCAGTCGGGCTCACTACCAAATCAACATAATCTGAAGTTGCTCCATTTGCAAATCCTAAAACTGCTGTCCAAGTTGCTCCACCGTCTGTTGATCGGTAAACTCCATTATAAACTGCCGCTAAAACCACGTCATTTACCAAATCTGTAGGATCTGTTACAATTCGCCATACAAAATCCATATCTCCGTTTTCAAGAAATGTCTCAGGTGTATTTGATTGCGTTGAGGTCAAGGGTGCCCAAGTTAACCCGTTATCCGTACTTTTTAACAAGCCGTTTCCACTTGCTCTTGAAATAAATGTCGTTTGACTAACAATACCGTAATGCTCGCCTGTACCGGCGTACCAAGTTGATTCATGTCCTGGTCTAGTATCTTGACAAATCGCTGTGATTGAATGAGAATCCATTGGGTCAGTTACTTTTATCCATGTTGTACCTCCATCTGTGCTCCTCCAAATTCCTCCAGTAACTCCTCCTGCAAGCATAATATTTTCATCCAAGACATCTAAAGCTATGGTTCTGGTTCTACCTCCAACATTAAATGGACCTCGTTGATTCCATGTGAAGTTTGATTTTACATTCGTACTCGGTAATGTTTGTGCAAATTCAAGTTCTCTTTTTTTAATGTTTGCTGGAATTTCACCCGTTGTTGGGTTAGCCAACCGAATACGTTCCCACTCTATTCTAGATCCGGGATCAGTAGCCGTTCCTTCTGACATTAAATGATCCTCCTGAAGCGGATTCTCACCTTTATTTTTGTCTTCATTAACAGTTCCACAAGAGAACATAAACGTAACAGAGGCAACTAAGAGTGAATATTTCATGATGTTGGAGATTTGTATAAAATTACGGGAATTTTGACGATTAAAAAGATGAATCCTTAATTCTGTTAAATTTCTCATGTGTTTTTTGGGAATTGTGAGCCATAAAAAAAACCGGCTCGAGGCCGGTTTTTAGAATATATAATGATTGTTATTGTTTAACAATTTTTTCAGTTACGAAACCTTCATCTGTTTTGAAAGAGAGATAATAGATCCCCGATTCGAAATCAATCAAATCAAAATCAATAATTGATTCTGCTGTCGTCTTAGTTAAGATGATTCTTCCTTGGGCATCTCTTAATGAATAATCAGTTTCTTGAACTTGACCAGTTTGATAAACAGTGAAACGCTCACACGTAGGATTAGGATAAAGCGAGTAGCTATGTTCCAATTCATCTATCCCTACCCCCGGTCCAAAGCCTCCGGCAGAATAACTTTTATTTGATCTAGAAGAATTATAATCAGTTGCCTTTACTGAGGTACACATAGACGGTGGTGTTATCACTATCATATAAGTCAGGCCACTTGCGGATGGTGCAACATCACTAAAAGAGAAGCTGTTTGACGGTAAACTTTCAATAAGCATCCATCCTGTAAGTGTTGTATACCTCCAAATATCGAAAGTTGAATAAGGAAATCCTTCGTATTCATCCCAAGCAAGATTTATCAAGCCTGATAATCCTGTGTTAATTGTTAAATGGATTGTTTTATGCACATCACTCAGGTCGCTTTCAACACCACAATTATCTACTGCAGATATTTTATAACGCCACGATCTCACTAGAGGAGAAGCGATAGTATCATTGAAAAATGATTCATCCGCGTATAAAACAGAGTCAACAAATTGATAAACACCTAGAACAGATGATTCACGATAGATATTGTAATGCGAAATGTCTGTACTTACGGGTTTTTCCCAAACTATTCTGTTAGTATTTGTAGCACTGTCTACCGTTACCATACACAATAATTGTTGGTCAGGTCCCTGATTAGTAACCGTTACTGAAGCCGTTCCAATACAAGAATTTACATCTTCTACGACAACAGAATAATAACCTGCTGTTAATCCAGTAATATCTGGTGTGGTAGCGCCATTAGACCAATCTAAATTTTGAATCGCTGCGGCACTATTTACAGTAGTAAATATTGCACCTTGAGAAGAGCACGTTACATTAAATACACTATCAATTGTGATGGTGGGTCCTCCATTTTCATTAAGGGTAACATTTTCAAGTTTTGTACATCCGTTATCATCTGTGATAACCACGTAGTATGACCCCCCTTCTAAACTCGTTATCAATGCTGAATTGTCGATATAAGTTCCATCACCTTCAAACCACTGGTAAGATAGAGATCCTGTTCCACCTGATCCGTTTGACTGAAGTGATCCATCCCCTAATCCACAATTGGCATTAGTAATTGTCACATTGGCAAAAATTTCACCTGGATCACTTATAATGTAAGTTTCTACTGCTTGGCATCCGGCATTATCAGTTACAGTAACATCATAAGCTCCTGAAGGTAGATTAGATAAATCTTCTGTAGTTGCTCCAGTTGACCAAACCACAGTATAAGGGCCAGTAGTTCCATTAATCGTCAAATCAATAGCTCCATCCATATCTCCATGACAATCGATTTGTGTAAGGTTAGCAGATAAAGTAAAGGCTGTAGAACTAACAGATGCTGAACCAACGGATGTACAGCCATCAGCATTGGTCACATTAACATAATATGATCCCATTGCTAAATCATCAATGGTAGCTACATTACTCTCACCGTTGCTCCAATAAACCGAATACGCTCCAATTGCCGATCCTCCATCAATATCTACTGTGGCAGTTCCGTCTAAATTTCCACAAGTAGCCTGTGTACTGGACATGGCCAATACCGGTGACGAATTGACAATTATTGTAGAGGTGTCTTTATTGACACAGCCATTCGACCCGCTTAGGGTGTAAATCACATCATAAGATCCGGCCCCAACTACAGAAGGATAGAATTTATTGTTGTTTACACCCGTACCTGTGAAAGTTCCGCCAGTTGGAGTAACATGAGGCATTAAGTTGAAAAATGGATCATTATCACAAGAAGGACTTGGTAGACTTGAAGTTATTGTTGGCGAAGCCAATAGTGTCACATCAATATTAACATCATCAGAGAATACCCCGTCTTCGTAGACTTCAATTGTCAACTGAACTAAATCATCTACAGCTACTGATGCAGAAGTGAATTGTACCGTGTAGTTCGGGTAGGTTCCACCGATAATAACATTTGCAGAATTAATCAAAGCATTATTGTCAGAAACCACATTAAAGCTTAAATAAGAATGATCATAATTATTATCACTAACTGTGAAGTTAGGTCCGGAAACTGAATAATTGCCCCCACTACAAGTTGTTATATCCCCATTAGAAGCAATAGTGGCAGTATTATCTTCCTCATATACTTCAACTTCGTTTGTAATTTGATTTATCCAAGCCACCACAATTCTATCGTTTTCTGTATCAACTCTTGGATTATCAATAGCAGCAACACCCGGGATAAAATTATTCGCATAAGTAATTGGAGTCATGCTTGATAAATCTACTCTTGTCATACCGTATCCTGTATGCTCATCCATTGTATAAGCATAACCATCACTGGCCACAGCAAAGTCACTATTGAGGACATTTGCCGAGATATAAAGACTTGAACTGTACGTATTAGTGGCAATATCATAATACCTCATTCTTAACGGATTTGTGGGACCGTTGTCCTCTTTCCAAATAGATACAAACTTCTCAGAACCGTCAACATATCTAATTTCAGCTTCAGAAGCTAAAGCACCATCATTATTGTCAATTGCTCCACCTCCTGCCGGTGATTGGAATGTAAAACTATTAGAAGAGGTACTCACGTTTAATGCAGTGAATATTCCTATATCATAATCCCCATGCATCTCCCAATAACCAAATGGAGAGTCTGACTTTGCTATACTAATCGTATTGTTAATGTATTGAGATAAATCAGATCCAGCCTGTGCCTGTCCTGCAAAATTCATGTCTAACCAAATATATTCGTTAGGCGACCCTGCCAAACTCCCGTTGGTATTATAATAAGCTATAGAAACTTGGTCATTTACATCCACATTTAGATCATACGGGTAAGATAATACTGTTGTAAAGGGCATTGTCCCATATGTCTGCCAAGAGGTTCCATTAAAGGAATGCACTAAAATCCTATCGGCACCAGAGCTTTGCTTATAAGAGATAACAGGAGTTCCGTCTACCATAGCTTCAATTTTCAAATCAGCACAGGTAGAATTAACCCAGTTTACTGGTCCAACATTCACCCATGCAGATCCATCCCAAGTAACAACATTCCCTTGCCCTGTTGATAGATTTTTATAAAACACATACATATCGCCATTTTCAGCGATAACAAAATCCATTTCACTAGCCGTTGAAATTGAACCAGGTGTTCCTACATGTTGCCAGCCTTGTGCAAAGCTAATTGAAGAAATAAAAAATGCCAGAACGGCCAAAGTTTTTCCAAAAGTATTCATGGGCGAGAATTTAGTTTTTTTCAAATATATGAAAATGTCGGCAAATGCCTATTAATCAATTGAATTCATGAAAAAAGGGGCTCCGATAATCGAAGCCCCTTCTTGAATTCGTTTAAACTGAATACTAGAAATCAAATTTAATTCCCTGTGCCAATGGCAATTCAGTTGAATAGTTAATCGTATTCGTTTGTCTTCTCATATAGATTTTCCAAGCATCTGATCCTGACTCACGTCCTCCACCAGTATCCTTTTCACCGCCAAATGCACCACCAATCTCTGCACCAGAAGTACCGATATTCACGTTAGCAATTCCACAATCAGAACCTTGTTGAGATAAGAATAATTCAGACTCTCTAATGTTGTTAGTAAAGATTGAAGAAGATAATCCTTGATCTACACTATTTTGAATTTCAATAGCGTTTGAAACATCTCCTGAATACTTAATCAAGTATAAAAGTGGAGCAAAAGTTTCATGCTGCACAATTTCGTAATGGTTTTCTACCTCAGCCATTGACGGTGAAACATAACATCCAGATTCGTAACCAGGACCATCTAATACTTTACCTTCAATTAACATATTTCCACCTTCGGCTTTTACCTTTTCAATGGCGGCTAAATAAGTGTTTACTGAATCTTTATCAATCAATGGACCCATATGATTTGACTCATCTAAAGGATTACCAATTGTAATTTGTCCGTATGCTTTTACCAAGATATCTTTTACTTTATCGTAAATAGAATCATGAATGATTAATCTTCTCGTTGAAGTACATCTTTGACCTGAAGTTCCAACCGCACCAAATACAACACCTGGAATTACTAATTCTAAATCAGCAGATGGAGCAATAATGATGGCATTGTTTCCACCAAGCTCTAATAATGATTTACCTAATCTTTTCGCTACAGCTTCACCAACTAATCTTCCCATTCTGGTAGATCCAGTAGCAGAAACTAAAGGTACTCTTCTATCAGCAGTCATGCATTGACCTAAATCAGCACCGCCTATAACTAATGTTGAAACACCTTCTGGAACATTGTTCTCAGCAAATACTTCAGCAGCAATTTTTTGACATGCAACTGCCGTTAACGGCGTCTTTTCAGATGGTTTCCAGATACAAACATCTCCAGCAATCCATGCTAAAGCCGTGTTCCAACACCAAACTGCAACAGGAAAATTAAATGCAGAAATAATTCCTACAATCCCTAATGGGTGATACTGATCGTACATTCTGTGAGAAGGTCTCTCAGAGTGTAAAGTCGATCCATTTAATTGTCTAGATAATCCAACTGCAAAATCACAGATGTCGATCATCTCCTGAACCTCACCTAATCCTTCTTGATAAGATTTACCCATTTCATAAGAAACTAATTTTCCAAGAGGAGCTTTATAGTCTCTTAACTTGTTTCCTAACTGACGAACAATTTCTCCTCTTTTAGGAGCAGGCATTGTTCTCCATGTTTTGAACGCCTCTTGACCTTTTACGATACAAGCTTCATATTCAGTTTCTGTTGCAGCAGTTACGCTAGCAATTAATTTCCCATCAACTGGAGAGTATGAATCAATTTGTTCACCTCTTGTATTGAACCAATTAGAACCGGTTGATGCGCCTGAATTAACCGACTCAATTCCTAACTGCTCTAATACATCTTTAATTTCTGTTGTTGCAACTGCTGTTGACATAATCTAAATTTTAAATTCAGCACAAAATTACAACATTCTGTTAATTAACTGGGCAGATTTATCGGAAACCTCCCCCCTTTGAAATCCTTATGGCATCAATGTTGTTTATAAGTTGTTTATAACACCTGTTTTTTCGTAACCAATTAAGTTGGATGCGTTACGTCAAATAGGGTAAATTGGGGAAAGAAATGAGATTAAGATTAATCATATTCGTGTTGGCAGCATTTATCGTATTGTCTAGCTTTATGGCTTAACAAGACAGAAAAACTCTCTTTTATAAAATGCAGCTTATTTAACAAACAAAACAAATTTGGTTGTTAGAAAAATCTATTATTTATTTCTCAGCAGTCTCCGTGAACTTGAATGAAGTTCGCTTAATCTCAGCAATTAATTTCGTTTCAGCATCCTCCTGATTTAGAATTCTGATAAAATGCCCACCCCCATTTTCAACAATGTTTTTCATGTGTTTGGTGATGTAATCAGAAGTCTTGATTCCGACAACTGAAAAAATAGTACCGTTGGCTTTATAGGCTTTTTGAATTGTTTTGAGATAATCTTTGTCTCCTTTGTTAAACACACCATCAGTAATCATAATCACGATATTATTACCTCCTTCGATATGGGTCTTCTTATTCAATTTATAGGCAGATTTAATGGCATTTCCACCGGCCGTCATTCCAGAAGTTTTCAATCCATTCACTACGTTAACTATCTCTTCCTTATTGTCACCGCTAGCATTTTTTAAAATCACTTCCACCTCAGATGAATACTTCACCATTGAAACCATATCATTTGATCGTAATATTTCAGCCAGCTCAATCATAGAGGTCTTCAATAAATCCATCTTACCCATCCCATTCATGGATGTGGATACATCCAATATAAACGTGATGTTATTGTATTTAAAATAACTGTTAGTAAATACAGTATCCGGTAATTCTTCTAGTGCAATTTCTTCAACCTCTTCTATTTCTTCCTCAACAATTTCAACTTGATCTACTGGGTCAACTTGAGGAGTAATCACTGTTGTATCTGGTTGAATTTCGATTACGATTTCGTCTTCAACTTCAATTGTGTCTGGTTTTTCTTCAATGAGCTCAACCACCTCTTCTTCTACCTCTGGTGGTGGAATCAATTCAATTTCTTCTTGCTCATCTTTTTGCAATTCAATCTCAACATAGTTTCTTTTAAAGTTCAAATAACCTTCTTTGTAATTGCTGTTATAAGATTCTTTTCTTGCGGTGATATAATAGTAGCCCAAGGGAATGTTTGTCGTAACAATACCTTTATTATTTGTTGAGAACTCATCAACCAATTCGCCATTATGAACCAAATACACTTTTGACCCTTTAATAGGCTCACGCGTCAGTGAATCAATCACGCGAATGGTCAAATCAAAGGCAGTGGAAATGTGTGAAGATGGAGTGTTATTAAAGTCTGGACATGCCGTTAACGACGGATTCATTTCAGCCTCTTTTACGTTCCCATTAAGTTGAATTTGAACTGGAAATCGCGGATTTGAAAAATGAACGTCAATATTATAAGTAAAACGCCCTTTAAGGTTGTTATTAATTTTAAATCGAATGGTCAAGGAACTATCAGGCAATACTTTTTTCGAAGAATAGATGTAATAAACGTCTCTTGGTTTATCTATAGTCAACAAATATTGAGGCTTGTCAGAATTATTGGTAAACTCAATATCTACATAACTTTGAGATGATTTATATAAATCACCAAAATTATGGCGTTGTTTAGAGGCTTGAATTTGACTCAATGAAATTCCCGCGAAAGCAACAAAAAATATGAGAATAAACTGTTTCATGTTTCGGTTCTATCCCTACTATAACAAAAGTTAGTCCAAAGGTGTCAAAGTTACAATTTTATATCTTCGGCCTTATTATTGATAATAAGTTACAGCATTGAAAAAGATTATACTGTACATATTGCTTTTAAGTTCGGCCTTACCAGCAAAATCGGTAGATAACTTCTACGGATTCACGGCAGGACTGAGCTTTTCTTTTGGAACGCAGATTAATCGCATTGGTTTTCAAGTAGCAGGATACTATAATTACGGATTTGCACAAGCGAATGCATCTATCAATGGTTATTACAATTTTCAATCAATCGCTTTAAAGAAAAAAGGACTAGAGTTACAATTAGGTGCTGGCATTGAGTTAGGGTTTGGGAGAAAAGACTCGGCCCGAAATCCCTTTGTGGGAATTGCTGAAAATAATTTGCTGCAAGACTATTCGGTTGGCTACAGTTATTTAATGTATTTCGACCAGCAAAAAACAACGCAAACTTCTGGAATATTATCTGCTTCTTTCTTAGATTTCAGATTTGCAACGGAGAACGATTTATTTGGTTTTGGACAAGGATGGAGAGATCGATATCGGACCGGCGGCTTTTTGCTAGAGTACCGCTATCAAAATTTTAAATTCGGAATAAATTCAACTTTGTGGACAGACGATTACTCTATCTGTAAAAAAATATTAGACACCGATTATCCGGCCCGATTCGGATACAAAGATGATAGAAACGTTAATTTTGGAGGAATATCGAGCGGATTTTTGAGCGCACAAATAAAATACTTGCCTGACCCTCGATATAACCCTACAAATCAGATAATACAGGCCAATATCGGGGTGGATTCAGAACGTGTTAGAAACGTTTTACAAAATAGATTTATCCATGATCACATCTTTATTCCTAAAAATTGGATCAGCAGAAATCCTTGCCATATTCCAATGGAAGCAAAAGGTGGTGGTCAGTATCTTTACCAACCCAACCAGGCGGTAGAAAAAGCAAAGTTTTATTTAAATCTTGGTGCCAACCAAGGGATATTCTATTAAAAAATAGGGTTTTTACCTTAGAGGAACTCATTATCTACATCCCTAGTTTTATCGAAAGTTTTAAGCAAATGGTTTAACCCATTATTGAAAAGGCTATCTCTTCTCGTTTGGGATAGACAAGGGTCCAAAAAAGCTAAACGTAGCCAATTTAAACCCTTGGCAATCTGTTACCCCGATATTGACCATGTCAGTATCGGGGTTTTGTGTTTTATAAATCAAAATTGTTGCTACCTTTAAAGTCCATAAATTCTGAATTAATGAGCGATAAATTAGATCTATTAAATAGCAAGAAAGCAGAAGCTTTAAAAGGTGGTGGTGATAAGAGAATTGAATCTCAACATGCAAAGGGAAAATTGACGGCAAGAGAAAGAATTGATCTTTTATTGGATGAAGGAACTTTTGAAGAAATTGGAATGTTAACGACCCATAGATCAACCAACTTCGGATTGGATAAACAGCAATTTCTAGGAGATGGAGTTGTTACAGGTTATGGTAAAGTTCATGGCCGACCGATATATGTTTTCTCGCAAGATTTCACGGTATTCGGAGGATCATTGGCTGAAGTACACGCTAAAAAGATTTGCCGTATCATGGATTTATCGCTTCAAAACGGAATTCCATTTATTGGTTTAAATGATTCGGGTGGTGCGCGTATTCAAGAAGGCGTGGTTTCATTAGGAGGTTATGCTGATATCTTTTACAGAAATACATTGGCTTCTGGTGTAGTACCACAAATTTCTGCCATCATGGGGCCTTGTGCAGGTGGAGCAGTATATTCGCCAGCCCTGACAGATTTTATTTATATGGTGCAAGACTCCTCATTCATGTTTGTGACTGGGCCAAACGTAGTAAAAACTGTGACGCATGAAGAAGTAACTTCTGAGGAATTAGGCGGTGCGTCAACGCATTCGCAAAAATCTGGAGTTGCTCATTTTTCAGTTGAAAATGATTTAAGATGTATCAACGATTTGAAAAAATTGTTGTCTTACCTTCCTCAAAACTGTGAGGAGGAATCTCCAAAATATCCATATACACCTGGAGATGAAAGACGTGAAGAGTTGAATTCAATTATTCCAGATAATCCTAATCAACCTTATGATATTAAGGATGTTATAAATTCATTAGTAGATAAAGATTCGTTTTACGAAGTGCACGAAAGTTATGCTGAAAATATCGTTTGTGGATTTGCCTTTTTAGGCGGAAAAAGTATCGGGGTTGTCGCGAATCAACCTGCATTTTTAGCAGGAGTTTTAGATAGTAATTCATCTAACAAAGCCGGTCGTTTTGTGAGGTTCTGTGATTCATTTAATATTCCACTTCTTGTATTAGAAGATGTTCCCGGATTTTTACCTGGTACGGATCAAGAATGGAACGGAATCATTAACAATGGTGCAAAACTGCTATACGCATTCTGTGAAGCCACAGTACCAAGAGTAACAGTTATTACGCGAAAAGCATACGGTGGTGCTTATGATGTGATGAATTCTAAACACATTGGAGCGGACATGAATTTCGCCTGGCCAACTGCTGAAATTGCAGTGATGGGTGCAAAGGGAGCAGCCGAAATTATTTTTAGAAATGAAATCAAAGAAGCGAGCGATCCGGAGGCAAAACTTGCTGAAAAAGAGGCTGAATATGCTGAATTGTTCGCAAATCCTTATAATGCAGCGAAACATGGTTTTGTTGATGAAGTAATCGAGCCAGCTGAAACGAGAAAAAAACTCTTGCGTTCGTTTGAAATGCTCAAAAATAAAGTCGCGAAATTACCAAAGAAAAAGCACGGTAATATTCCACTTTAAAGATGTTCTTCACTGATTTTAAAACGGCAATTTCTGACTATTCAAAAGGATATGCGCTATTGTCAGAATTAAAATTATGGAGGTTTATCCTCATTCCTACACTTATTTCAATAGGTGTTGCTTCAGCCGTTATTTGGGCGGCATTTGCTCTATCTGATAACATTGGTGGGTACATTGCTGATTTTTGGCCCTTTTCATTCTGGGAAGCAGGGATTAGAGCCATTTCAATATTTTTGGGCTGGGCCGTCATTATCATTTTTGGTATGATTGCTTTTAGACATGCGGTTATGGCATTTTCAGGCCCATTTATGGCTCCAATAGCACAAAAAATAGAAGATCATTTAACGGGTGAAAAAACAAAATCTGAACTTGATTTTATGACCAGTTTAGTTCGATCTATACGAATTAACGCCCGGAATCTAATTATCGAACTACTCATAACTTTCCCTTTACTGATACTTAGTTTTATCCCCGTTTTGAATCTAATAACAGGTTTCCTCATCTTTTTTATTGGTGCTTATTTTGCCGGTTTTGGTAATCTAGACTATACTTTAGAGCGTCATTTTAAATTCAAGGATTCAATTACTTGGGTCCGCAAAAGAAAAGGCATTGCCATAGGCAATGGAACCGTTTTTATGCTGATTTTAATGATACCATTTGTCGGAATACTTCTTGTACTTCCATTGAGTTGTGCAGCAGCCACAGTATCTGCCGTAAATCGTTTAGATAAGTAGCCTTCTGTCTTTTATCACACAATAATGCGATATTGATTTCGTTTTAGTCCTAACAAAATCGATCGCAATGAAAACAATTCAAACAGCAATTTTATCACTAGGTTTAATCACCTCATCAATTGGCTTTGGCCAAGACTCCCTTAAACACGATATTGGCATTACGTTATCAACCTACGAACATCAAAGAATAGGATTAGATTATCGTTTAAGTTTAAATGAAAAATGGAAGTTTAGACTGGGCGCCGTCTATGGAGCTAGTTATTCTAACTTTTTTTCAACCGGTAAAATTGTATCCGTCACAGATAGTCTAATGACCCATAGAAAACATCAAAGTGGATCTAATTCAGGCACCTTAAAAATTGGGGCGGAAAGACAATTGGGAGAATCACTATTCTCGCTTTCTGCAGATTTGATTATTGGCTACAGAAATTCTTATTCGGGCTATTACAATAATTACACGGAATTAGATTCTAACGGAAATTGGTCTTCACAAACTTATATCCCGACAATAGATTTAAATCAGCCATTGGGAGATTCTACCCGCTCTCAAATTACTAGACACTATCTAATACCCGGGCTAGCAATTGGAGCAAACTTTAATATCCCAATAAAAAAGAGATTTGAATTGAGTATAAGTGCTAGCGGGATTTTAACCAGCCCCGTTTTTCTGAAGGCAACAAACATCCATGATCCCTATAATGAGTTCTCAACTGCTAACGTTACTACCATAGATTTCAATTCGACAATATCTGCATCAATTCGCTATAAGTTCGGATCTAAAAAATAGACTTTAATCAGAAATCCGTATCTTTTCGTCATGAAAAAATTATGGATTACTTGCCTTTTATTTTGTTCACTATCTGCAGGATATGCTCAATGCGTGGCAGATTCAGCAGCGAACGTTGTTGTTTTCAACTATGACGGCAAAGTTTACGAAATCATAAAGGAAACTAAAACCTGGACTGATGCTGCAGCTTGTGCACTAGAGCGCGGAGGACAATTAATTGAAATTAATGATCAGTCAGAACAAGACACGGTTTTTAGTGCAATAAATACGGCATCTATTACAGCTTCCAATACTTCAGCACCTGATGGTGGAGGCGCTTCTTACCTATGGATTGGTGGAAACGACATGGCTACCGAAGGAGAATGGCTGTGGGATGGAGACAATACTGGCGCTTCTGTTCAGTTCTGGCAAGGAACAAGTTCTGGCTCATCAGTTGGTGGTCTCTATAGTAACTGGGGAAATGAACCAGACGATTTTAATGGGCAAGACGCATTAGCTATAGCCTTTACTGATTGGCCTTTAGGCGTTGCCGGACAATGGAATGATATTGATGTTTCGAATACCATCTATTTCATAGTAGAGCACCCAGCAAATTCAAATAATCTACAAGAACAGAAAGTCACTAAATTCACCATTTTTCCAAACCCGACATCAGACGAGTTGACCATTGAACTTCCCGGAATTTTTGATGTGCAGTCTGAACATCAAATCTACATCTATGATAATTTCGGAAAACTTGTTGAAGTAGTCAAAATTAACGGCGAAATAATGAAGGTCAACACAAGCCTGTACGCCAATGGAGAATACCATGTTTTTGTGAATAAAACCTTTGTCAAAGATTTTATCGTTCAGCACTAAGTTTTGAAAGAAGAAATTGCTCAAAAATACCTTGAAGGCCTTTTAAAATTCAAGGCGAAAAAGGACTTTCATTCTGAATTTGTTCCGCCTAAAAAACGCAAGGAACTGTTAAAAGAGCTGGCATTGGATCTAGGATTCTCAAAAGAAATCTGGAAAAAAAGTCGGCAAGTGGCAAAAAACCACTTTATCGCCTATGAATTGCTTAAACGAAATGATGGTCTAAAGGACAAGCTACCCAATGTTTATGCTGAAAAAATAGTAAATGAGTTGATGCAAGCCATTCAACTTGACCCATATAATGAAGAGTTTTTAAAAACCTATGTCTATGCGAATTACAATACTTGGACTCCACACATTGATTTAAAAAAAAGGTACCTCAATCTATTCAATCCGGCATCTGCCGAATACACAGATGTTATGGTAGAACTTGGGTTGAGTATTAATAATGTCGATTCAGAATTTTTAGACGATAAAGTAACTGGACCTTTTATCAATGCACTTGTTTTTTTAAGAGATCATCCAGAAGAAACTGCTTCGTCATTATCAGAAAAAGATATAAAACAACTGAATGAACTTTCTGGCTTAGACAAAAATGAGTTGAAAGAATTGAGTGGAGACCTTAAAGGGATGTTAGATACTTTACATAACACGATTAACAACCATTGGCTCACCGTTAAAGACATGCACAAGGCAGTTCTAGTTGTTGATAGGCTAGTAAGCTTAGCACCCTCAGATCCAACAGTTTTACATGCGGCCATTTATTTTTATGGGCACTCGTTATGGAGGTTTTGTTTGAATTCTTTAGATATAAAATCTACCCCAGCCGATCAAAAAGCTTTTTACTCGGCTTATTTAGGGATAGAAAAACCTAACAAGAAGCAAAAATTGGATGCCGCTATATCAGCTTTCAAGAAAGCAAAACAATTAGAGCAACAATTCATGAAATTACCTGCAGAATTGTTTAAAGAACCGGATGAAGATGATTGGACAGCAAAATTTATGCAACAGTCATCTTTCAAAATTCGGCAAATTATGCATGGTCAACGCCTGAATCATTCGTTCATAAAAACCTTTATGACTTCAGAAGAATGGAACTTTGATCAAGAAAAAAGATGGTATGAATTCAGTAGAAAAAACACGATTTTTGGCGTTGTCAGCGGAATTATTCTAATGCTAGTCTGTGCTTTGTTATGTTATCTGAATGATTGGTCATATCTGTTGCTTGTTAACTTCTCCATAGTTCCGTTTTTTGCAGCTTTTGGTTTATCTTATCTAAGAGAAAAGTGGTGGAAAATTCGATTAAAAAACACAGAGATATGAAGCCTTTCTGTTTCCTTATTTTGGTTGGTTTGACCAGTTTTGCAAGCTGGTCACAAGAATCACAAGGTGATTACAAATTAGACCTTTATCAAAGTCAAAATTGGAATGTTGATGGTTTCAAAATATACAAGTTGGACCAAAAAGAGCCCCATCAATTGTTAGCTATAGGTCCAGAAATGATCTACCTTTTTAGCCACTTCAATTCTGAGGAAAAAGGTTCAAGCTACGTGTTTATTGAATTGGAGAATTGGCTTGAGCTTAATGACAGTTTGATTCTTAAGCAAAACTTTACAGATCAACCTGATCATAATGAAGCTTGGCAAACTAATATGATTGCTGCAAAAAAAACCTTAAAAGATTCAGACACTCATAGGTTTTCGAATTTTCGTAAAGCAAATAGGTCTGATAAATATTGTTGGTTGTCAGATGATTATTCCATTTACTATGAACGTGGAGACCGCTATTTATCAAGACAAACAGAACAGCAAAATCAACTGTTTAAATCAAAATTGTTTGAGGACCTTTTCATAGCGGCACAGAACGAAGATGGAGGGCTTGGTCAACATGTGCTCATTAACACTGAGACGAACGAGTCTTATCTATTTTGTCCCACTTCTAAGAAAGCCAAAAAGACTGATTTTATCCTGCAAGACCAGCAATTATCAACTGACAATCAATATCATTTCATTAATTGGTCCTCTCAAGAGCATAAAGATTTGCTTGAGCTTACTGATTCTAGTTTAGTTGTATATCAAGTAATGAATCATCAAATCACGAATAAACAAACTATTTACGAAGCAGATTCATTGGCTTATGTCAAGGAGATTCGCAACCAAGACATGAATAAAGATGGAAATCCTGATTTGATTCTGAATGGCGAACAACCCTTTATTCTATTCAATACTAAAGATGCTCCAGAATTTCATTCACTAGGTTTAGATGGCTGTGACCCTGAAGGCTTAAGTATAGCAGATGTCAATAATGACGGACAACCTGACCTACTTATCAATGCGCATTACGGGTTGGTGATTTGTTACAACAACAATGGCAGTTTTCGAAAAAATCAAACGATAGATCTTGGAGGCGGTATTACCTTTTATTTTCTCGCCGACCTTGACAAAGACGGCGTAAAAGAACTACTACTAAAAGATTATTATAAACTAGAATTGTTTCAATGCAGTTTTGAAAACAACCTGTTTAGCCAACCACAGCCACTTGAAATGTTTTGGGATTGATTCTGTTAAATTTTCAAAACTACACACGTTCACCGAAAATTTTTCGTTAACTTTTATATCCCAAAGTATTAGGATAGCTAAAATTCAATAAAACGATATCAATTATGAAAAAAATAAAAGTCGCTTTTCTACTGGTATGTTCAGTAGGTTTAGTGGTTTCTTGCGGTAAAAAGCAAGATGATGAGTTTGTGGATGGGTGGAAGCCTGTTTATTCAGATGAATCGGGCACTTCAACCATTGAAACCAAAACATCAGAACCTTTACAGAACCCAGGTAGAATTTATGTTTACGAAGAGTTCTTAATGGTCAACGATCAGGGGAAAGGAATTCATATTTACAACAATGCGAATCCAAACAGTCCTTACGAAGTATCGTTTATCTCTATTCCAGGAAACATGGATTTCTCGGTGAATGCGGATAAAATTTATGCGGACAATGTAACCGATATGGTCATCATTGATATTGCAAATCCAGCTCAACCCGAGTATACCAATCGCATAGAGAATGTGTTCCCTGTGCAGCAATTCCCAGATGAATTTGGGCCTTTTGAATGTGTTGATCCATCTAAGGGATCAGTGATTGGATGGGAAAAAACGAAGTTACAAAACCCTAAATGTTTCAGATAATGAAAAAGATAAGATTAGTACTTACAGGAGCATTCGTAATCGGGGCGCTTGTAGCATGTGAAAAAGAAGAAGTAGAAGTTGTAGATACACCCGTTGAATCGACAAGCCAAACCAAAAATGCTATTTCAGGTTCAGGTCTGGGTGGGTCAATGGCTCAGTTTACGATCATAGATGGCTATTTATACACTATAGACTATAAAACCTTAAACATTTTTGATTTAGCAGATGCTGATCATCCTGCTTTGACAGAATCCATTGACATGGGTGTCGGCATGGAAACAGTATTCCACCAAAATGGTAATTTATTTATTGGTGCTAATGATGGTGTACATATTTATGATGTATCGAATCCAAGATCACCAATGGAAGTGTCAGAATTTGAACACGTCACTTCTTGTGACCCTGTAGTTGCAAACGATCAATATGCCTTTGCAACTTTAAGAGGTGGCACAGAGTGTGGTGGAAATTTGAGTTTATTGGACATTATCGATATCTCAGATATCTACAACCCAAGCTTAATTGCAGAAGCTGAATTAACTAATCCTTACGGCCTGGGCTTATCTGCTGTTGATGCAGATATCCTTTATGTATGTGACGGTTACTCTGGTTTAAAAGCTTATGACATCTCAAATGTTTCGACAACTGGAACTGCAGATTTAATTATGCATGTGTCAGATTTTGAAGCGGTAGATATTATCTCTACTGATGATAACAACATGATTGTTTTAGCGAGAACGGGTATTTACCAATTTGACGCGAGCAATCCTACACAATTAATAGAAAAATCAATGATTCCAGTTCAGTAATTTGAAACGAATTGTATTCATATTATTAGTGTCCTCTTGTGCAAGTTTTGCGCAAGAGGATTCTTTTTTACAAGAAGATTCACTGAGCTATAATGTTTTTCAAGAAACCGTGCCTTTTTGGCGCATGGAGAAGAATTTAAAGTTTAGTCCCTTTGATGTGCTGTCAGCAGTATCTACCATTGGGGTTGATTTGGAAACAAAGATGAGTCCTACCGTAAGTTTCCAATACGGTGCTGCCTTCATCCCAAATTTTATGCAATTCATTGTGGGTGGGGATCAGTTTCAATATGATTTTATGAATGGTTATCGTCTGCGATTTGAAAGCAGATTTTTTGGTTTTAAAAAAGAATCACGATACGCAGCTACCGAGCTTTCATTTAGACATTTAGTTATTGGAGATGAAACACCAATTGGCATGGAAGGAGACGGTTTTGGCAATTTTGCCTATTTCATTAATGAACAAGTAACATACAATCGCTTTTCAACGCACTTTAATACGAAATATGGTTTTCAAAAAATAGTCTCCAAAAAACTAGCTATTGATTGTTATGTTGGTATTAGCTTTAGGTACAATTTTGTTTTTGCTAAACAAGATTTCCCTGAAGGTGGGGTTCCACAAACTAACTGGAATTTGTTTGAATGGACCTT
>JAUHXX010000029.1 GCA_030426825.1 Bacteroidia bacterium
TTGTTCAAATCAATATGAATTTACACTAACTGAGAATCCGCCATTAGTTTTTAATGAATTAGATTTTCATGCTTCACTTTGTAGAATGACTGGAGATCAAAATGGTGGAGGAATTGTGTTTGCTGCTGCCTCAGGAGGATCTGGAGTAGGAATGTTACCTTCACCTTATTTGTGGACAAACTTAGCCACAGGTCAAACTCAAACGAGTTCAACTTGGGGAGGTCTAAACCCAGGTGATTACCAAATTACCTATACTGATAATTTAGGTTGTCAATTGACTGAAACTATCACTTTAGATTCTATCTCACCGAATGCATTTTTTACAATTACTTCAGATCAATTGGATGATAATTGTGAAGGAACAGCTCCTGTAGATGTTCATTTCGTAAACCAATCAACTGATTTCGCATTTCAAAATCCTAACGCTCCAGATGTGAGTGGAGACACGACTTTCTTCTGGCATCTGAATTGGGAAGATGAATTTCCGAATGGAGGAGCTCCTGGATATCATTCAGAAAGTTGGTATGAAGAGTTAGATACTACTTATACGGGAGAGTTTACCTATGAGGTGTGCTTGATAGCGATTAATATTTTTGGCTGTGAAGACATGTATTGTAAGGATATAATCGTTCACGATCAACCAGATTTTACACCGGTAAACATTTTTACACCTGGATCAAACGGTGAAAATGATGTTTTCCAGTTCTATGAAACAGCTAAGGCAGTTGAAACTTTCCATTGTACAATTGTTGACAGATGGGGAGTGGTTGTTACTGAGTTAAATAATATCACAGATTTCTGGGATGGAAATAATAAAAATGGAAGTCCATGTAATGATGGTGTTTATTTCTATACCTATGAAATTGTCTATACAAATTCAGATACTCAAAGTGGACAAGGAAATGTTACTTTGATTAGAGAAAAATAAAATTTAAATCATTAAATTTTACAAAGAGTCTTGGTTTTGCCAAGACTCTTTTTGTTTAAAACAACTATCTTTGCGGCTGATATTTTTCTAAAACAAATTCAATGGCTTTAAAATGTGGTATTGTCGGATTACCAAATGTGGGTAAATCAACTTTGTTTAACTGTTTGTCAAATGCAAAAGCGCAATCGGCAAATTTTCCATTTTGTACCATTGAACCAAATGTTGGAATTATTACAGTGCCAGACAACAGGTTGGCGGAATTAGAAAAACTCGTTAATCCTGAAAGGGTGGTACCTACAACGATAGAAATTGTAGATATCGCAGGTCTAGTTAAAGGTGCGTCAAAAGGAGAGGGTCTTGGAAATCAATTCTTGGCTAATATTCGTGAAACAGATGCGATTATTCATGTTTTGAGATGCTTTGATGACGACAATATTGTGCATGTTGATGGATCTGTGGACCCCGTAAGAGATAAGGAAGTTATCGATTTTGAGCTGCAGCTGAAAGATTTGGATACCGTTGAGTCGAAAATGAATTCTTTAAAACGTGCGGTTAAATCTGGTGATAAAGATTTAGTTAAGCAGTATGAGTACTGTGAGCAAATTAAAGAAGCTTTAGAGGCTGGAAAACCAGCCAGAGTTGTCGAACCAGGGAATGATACGGAAGAATTTATTCTAAAAGAGCTTCAGCTGTTAACTGCAAAGCCAGTGCTTTACTTATGTAATGTGGACGAGGGATCTGTAAAATCAGGAAATAAATACACTGAATTAATTAAACCAATAGCTGAGGCTGAAGGTGCTGAACAGTTGATAATAGGGACAAAAATTGAATCAGATATCGCCGAATTCGAAACTTTTGAAGAAAGACAAATGTTTTTAGATGAGTTAGGTTTAGAAGAGGCTGGAGTTAATAGATTAATTAGATCTGCTTATAAATTATTGGATTTGCAAACTTACTTTACTGCAGGAGAAAAGGAAGTTCGAGCTTGGACTGTTCCTGTTGGAGCCACGGCACCAAAAGCTGCAGCAGTAATCCATACAGATTTTGAAAAAGGATTCATTAGAGCAGAAGTGATGAAATACAATGATTTTGTTTCTTTAGGTTCTGAGGCTGCAGTCAAAGAAGCTGGTAAGTTAAATGTTGAAGGAAAAGGTTATGTGGTGGAAGATGGTGATATCATGCACTTCAGATTTAACGTTTAACCACTCATCCTTCATTTCGCACATTTTTAGCGAATTCTTCCCCTTGAAACGAATTCTATTCCATTAAAATAAATTGATGACTAATTTAGGGGTATGGAAAGAAAAGCCCTTTTTTACTGGCTAGCTCAATTTTTAGGTTGGGGTGCATATTTCGCACTTTCTATTGTTCTAATTTATTTTTCTGGAGGCTTAAAAATCACCTTTGGCCTATTTTCATTTACTGTTACGAGTATTATTATAGCGGTTTTATGTTCCCATGGAATCAGATTTCTCATTTTAAGATTAAATGTAGAAGGCACCAATATCCTTAAGTTAATTGGTCTAACATTGGTGTATTGTATTATTGGTTCTATTCTAGTTGAAGTGTACCAGAATATCCTGTTTCCGAGATGGTTTGGGATGGATTTTTTCTTAGCAGAAGAGGATGTTTCAATGGAGATTACTGGAATCGAATTCATCTTTGCAACCTTTAGATCGTTGCTCTTGTTTTCAGTATGGTCGGGTGTGTATATTGCTTTTTTATTCATTGAGAAAGCTAGAAAACAAGAGATTCTGAACTTAAAATGGGATGCTTCAAAAAACGAAATTGAACTTAAGAATTTAAGAGCACAACTCAATCCACATTTTTTATTCAATTCCCTCAATTCTATTCGGGCCCTGGTAGGCTTAGATCCTGAACAAGCCACTACCGCTATTACCGGTTTATCTACCTTGTTGAGAAGCTCTATTAATTTAGGGAAACAAAAGGTTGTTCGTCTTGAGGATGAAATGGCGCTCGTAAAGAGCTATTTAGAGTTAGAACAAATCAGATTTGAGGAAAGATTGAAGATTAGCTATAAAGTAGCTGAAAATACCAGTAAATGTGAAATACCACCCTTAATGGTTCAAACGATTGTTGAGAACTCTATTAAACATGGAATTTCAAAATTGATTGATGGCGGGACTATTACAATAGAAGCCGAGTTGCAAGGAAATACATTAGTGTTAGCTGTTTCGAACCCCGGCATGTTGGACGTAAAAAGAGCTGATGACGGTGTAGGAATATCGAATACTAAAAAACGTCTTGAGATCTTATTTGGAGAGCGTGCATCATTTGCAATCAATCAAAAAGGAGATCAAGTAGAATCAAAAATAAAAATCACGTACGAATGAAAACAATTATAGTGGATGATGAGCGTCTTGCACGCGAAGAACTGAAACGTCTTTTAGAGAATTACGGAGAGGTAGAAGTAATTGGAGAGTACAAGAATGCCATTGAGGCCAAGGAGGCCATTGAAAGGGATAATCCTGATTTGGTGTTTATGGATATACAAATGCCTGGTGAAACCGGATTAGAATTATTAGAAAAGATGGCCAATCCACCAAGAACAGTTTTCGTAACTGCCTATGATGAGTACGCGATAAAAGCCTTTGAATTGAATGCCTACGATTACCTAATGAAACCAATCGACCCAGAAAGGTTGTCAGAGGTGTATAATCGCATTTCAGAGGAGAACAAAACTCCGGCAAGTGTTGAGAATTTACATATCCTTCGCAATGGTGACAAAGTCTTGATCAAAGATGGTGAGAAAGTTTGGTTCATTGATGTAAACGATATTCGCTACTTCGAATCTGAAGGGAACTACGTTAAAGTAAAATTTGAGAATTTTAGACCGTTAATATTAAGATCGCTTAATAGCCTTGAAGAACGAATGGATGAAAAATTGTTTTTTAGAGCAAATCGAAAGTTCCTCATTAACCTCAATCACATTGTGAATATAGAGAGTTGGTTTAATGGAGGATTACAAATTGAGCTCAGTTGCGGAACAAAAATTGAAATTTCAAGAAGGCAAACGATCAAATTCAAAGATCGTTTCAGCCTTTAACGTCTCACGATATCTCCTGCCCAGTAGTTGTGAGAAAGAGTATAGTTGGCTAAAACAGCATCATTGACAATGCTGTAGCTTGTACCACCATTGCTGTCAAATAATTCCATTTTATAGTTGGCACCAACTTTAAAGAAATCTACTCCCAATAATTCAGGGCATTTAATAACGACAGGAATATTTGTAGCTGTATAGCTTTGATCTCCAATCATAGTTACTTCAAATTCGTAAACAGCAGCTATAGCCAATGTTCCACAGTCTGCTGCGGCAGTGGGAGTGCTAATCAACTTTCCGGTAAACATAATTGGATCTGACTGCGCAGAAGCTGAAATACTTAAAAATACGATACTGATTACTGCAATTAACTTATTCATCTTTTATTTTTTAATTGGAAATATGAGTTTGCTGTCGTTAAACACTTTGTGTTTAGACGCCTTGAAATCTTCTTTCGTTGCCTGATAGATATCATCCACATAGTTTTGCGGGTTCATGTCAAACAATGGGAACATAGAACTTTGAATTTGCACCATGATTTTATGACCTTGTTTAAAGGTGTGGTATACCTCTATTAAAGGGACTTTGACAACAGTTGGTTCATTAGCAATAAATGGTTTGGGTTCAGAAAATGAATCTCGGTAACGCCCACGGATATATCCAACTCTAACTAATTGTTGATATCCCATAAAATCAATTCCCTCACGATCGTTTTCTTCAGCGGCTCTATTGTCTGGATATACATCAATAATTTTCACATAAATATCAGCATCTTCTAATGATGTAGAGAAATTGATAAGTGCTTGAACTTCTCCTAAAACCGTCAAGTCTTCAGTTAATTCTTCAGAAGTGAAGGTGATGACATCCTCACGATCTGCTAGAAATCTTTGATCAGCCGTCATATATGATTTCGGGGCCATTCTCGCAAAATCATTGCTCGCCAAATACGGTACAGGGTTAAACGGATCAGAAACGTATTCAGTGAAACCGTGCTGATGTTCAGCCTCTTCGGATAATGTTCCGCCTACACCTAAATAAAAAGTTTTTTCTTCGCCCTTATTGTATGGTAACTCATCAAACTCTTGCCAAGCTTTGAGCCCCATATCAAACATTTTTATTTTAAAGTCTGGCGCTTCTCCTTTGTTTTTAAGATGATGTTCAAAATAAGTGAACTCTATATCCTTTTGAAACTTCGCAGATATTCCTTCTCCATAATAGATGTCTCCTAAATAATATAAACTGTCTAAACGCTTGTTATGACCGTGTGACCAAGGGCCAATAACAAACTGAGCTTCAGGATTTTTCTTCGATATGGTCGTATATGAATTGACTATACCATAAAGGTTCTGCTCGTCATTCCAACCACCAACAACCATAATCTGCGGTGTCATTTCTGTATCGATATGATTAATCCAATTCCTTTTTTCTTGGAACTCATCATAATTAGCATGTGCTTTTATATTTTTCCAGAAAACATTATCTGCCAAAATATCTTCAAAGTTGGTTAAGGCTAAGCGATCTCTAAAGAATTCGTAATAAGGATGTCCAATTTTCTCCTCAATATTGGTATAGAAAATAGAGTCTTTCATGTCATACCAAGCTTCTGTGGTTGGACTGTCTTTAAAGGTGCCAAACGCATTTAAAACAGGGACGTAATTCATTGCGAAAAGACCGTATCGTGTAAAATCTTCAAAGTAAAAATTGGTAACTGGAGCCATGGCCATGACTGCTTTCAAATTAGGGTGATTACTTCTTGCTCCAATCAGTGTGGTCATTCCGGGATATGAATTTCCATATTGTCCGATATTGCCATTGAAATTTTCGAGATGTTCTACTAACCAATCAAAAGTGTCATATGAGTCAGTGATTTCATCCGTGGCATTCTCATCCCACAAAGAATAGGGTGGTTTCACGTTTTCAAATACGCCTTCAGAGTTCCATCTGCCTCTCACATCTTGGAAAACAAAAATATATCCTGATGCCACCAGATGTTGATTGTGACTGAGATTAACGGGCATAGTATCCTCACCATATGGAGCGCAGCTATATGGTGTTCTTTTAATGATTACCGGATATTCTTGACTCGTATCTTTTGGGCTGTAAATGGTTGTATGTAACAACTTACCATCTCTCATTTCAATTTGAACTTCACTTTTCGAATAGTCGGAAACAGTGAAATTATTGACAATTGACTGATCTTGTTCTTCAACGCTAGATCCGCAAGAAATAAATAAGAATACTAGCGTGTACAGGCTAAGCAGCAAGTAAGGTTTAAAGATTCTTTGCATAGGGATTCAAAACTACTAAATATCAATAGGAGTACAGTCTTTTTTTATACCTAAATTTGCCGAAAATCTAAATCCTAACGCATTGAAAAGAGGAGATGTAATAGAAGTTGAAATTACCGGATTTGCCTTTGGTGGAAAGGGAATTGCTAAAATTGATACAGAACAAGGACAGTACGTCATATTTGTATTAAACACTTATCCAGGGCAGTTAGTTCAAGCAAGAATTGCTAAAAAACGTAAAAAGCATGCCGAGTGCAAACTCATTAAAGTACTAAGGGATTCAAGTGATGCCGTGGATTTAGGATATCAACCCATTTCAGGAGCACCGTATATTAAGTTACCAATTGAGCGTCAACGTGAGCTTAAAGAGTCTTCGACATTAGAACAATACAGAAGAATAGGGGGGATTCAGAATATCAATGAACTATTTGATGAGTTCATTTCTTCGCCTATCGATTTTAATTATCGGAATAAAATGGAATATTCATTTTCTTCTATCCGTCAAGTTTTAGAAACTGGAGAAGAGGAAGATGATGCATTTGCCTTAGGCTTTAAAACGCGTGGTACCTGGTGGAAAGTGGAGAATTTAGATAAAGAAAACGGTCTGTTTGATAAAGATTTTGAAACCAAGTTGATTGAGATAAGAAAGTTTTTGGAAGCAACAGGTTTAAATGCATGGCATCCTCCGAAAAAGCACGGTTTTTTCAGGCATTTGGTTGTAAGAAAGTCATTTGATCAAGATCAATTATTGATTAATTTGGTGACTTCATCTCAAGGTTTGGAACAGTTTGATCGCAAGTCTTTTTCTGCCTTCATGCAATCATTGTTAGGTGGGAGATTGGCAGGATTACAACATACTGTTAATGATGATGTATCAGATAGAGCTAAAATTGAAAATGGAAATAATCAATTGTTATTTGGTGAACCGATTATTCTCGAGAAATTGTTAGGCCTACATTTTGAAATCAGCATGGAAAGCTTCTTTCAAACAAACCCACTTTCAGCTGAACGATTGTATGCTAAAGCGATTGCTTATGCGCAAGAGAACAATGATTTAAGCAATAAAGTATTGATGGATTTGTTTTGTGGAACAGGGACAATTGGCCAAATTATGGCTAGTCAAATAGAAGGAGTCAAAGTGATCGGGGTTGATATTGTACCCGAAGCCATTGAAGATGCTAGGAAAAATGCAGAGCGTAATCAGGTTAAAAACATTGAGTTTTATGCGGCTGATGTCGGTAAGTTTCTGTTTGAATATCCGAACTATGTTGGGCAGATTGATACGATTATTTTAGATCCACCTAGAGCTGGTATTGCTCCTAAAACACTTAAAAAAGTAATTGCATTGGGGGCGAATGAAATTGTTTATATTTCTTGTAATCCGGCGACACAGGCAAGAGATGCCATGGATTTAGCCGCAGCAGGCTACAAAATGACCAAAATTTCATTAGTAGATCAATTTCCACACACCGCACATATTGAAGCTGTAGCCAAATTTGTTAAGGAATCAGAATAAATCAAATGTTAACTTGATTTTGACCAAAGTCCTTTTTTCAAAGTAATAATCAATTTGAAGTTTGCCACCGTCTACTTGAATGTGTTCGGGCCAAGCAATTCCGTCATAAACTCCGAAGGTAGATTGTACATCTTCAACAGACATTCCTACCGATACACCAAAAGGCAGTAAAATACTACCATGACTGATTGTAGCTTCAACCAAATAAGGGTCCTCTTCATCAAATGAAAAAATAAAACGGGTGTCAGTATAGTGATCACTGAGTTGTTGATAGGTCCATTCGTCACCTCCTGCAGTTATTTTTGTTTCAGAAGTTTGCTTCAATTCAGCTGCCTGATAGATTTCTTTATTCCAGGATCTAACATCCTCAATAGAATATTTTTTATAATAAACTGTGCCAATTTGAGGGTTTTCTATGAACATTTCGCCTAAGCTTTCATAGTCTTTAAAGTTGGTGTAATGTTCAAAATAAGCCTCTTCAGAATCATATACTGGGAATTCATATTTTTTGAAGATTTTTTCAATATTATCAATTTGCTTTTGGGCTTTATCCCAGTTGTTGTGCGGATATTCATAATCTGCTTTTGGCAATTCGTTTGTACTCCAAAAACTTATTTTATCGCATTCAAAGCATATAGAAACTGAAGCAACTGGTTCTCCGAGTTCACTATAATAGATAATGCCGTGACGTGGTAAATAACATTTGCTAAGCCCTAAACGCAATTCGTTTACTCCTCTAGCTAAAGTAGAATGGAATTCTTCCAAGAATTTATCTGAAGCTTTAAAGCCTGTTCCCAATTTGGTTTTGGCGTACATACCGTCTTTATAAATGTGCCAATCAAATTGACTTTGCTTTTCCAAATCCAAATTATACAGATACACCTGTGCGTATTTGTATTCTGTATTTGGCCAACGAAATCCACCAGAAAAAGAGTTGAAACCAAGAAGTAATGTTAAAGAAAGGAGTGTACTTTTCATGTTTTGAATAGGCTTTTATCTAATTTAGTAAAATAACAAGAACAGTGCCATTATGGAGAAAGAATTTTGGGATAACAGATGGCTTGAACAGCAGACAGGATGGGATATAGGCTATCCATCTCCTGCAATTGAGTTTTATTTCAAATTGATTTCAAACTTGGAAGTTAAGATCTTAATTCCCGGTTGTGGTAATGCATATGAGGCTGAGTTTTTATTTCAATCTGGGTTTAAAAATGTTTGGTTAATCGATATTTCTGAACATGCCATCAATTCTTTCAAAGAACGGGTGCCAGATTTTCCTGAAAACCAAATTATCTGTGGCGATTTTTTTGAACTGAAGGATTCTTTTGATTTCATTATTGAACAAACTTTTTTCTGTGCAATTCACCCATCTAATAGAGATCGGTATTGTAATAAAATGGCAGAATTATTAAAAACCAATGGTAAATTAGTAGGCTTGTTGTTTGATTTTCCACTTCAGGATGGTCCACCATTTGGAGGTGATTTGAAAGAATATCTGCTGCGATTTGAATCAGTTTTTAAAAATGTATCTTTTGAAAAATGTTTAAATTCAATTGGACCTAGACAGGGTAGAGAGTTTTGGATTGAAATGAGCGATCCGAAATGATGAAAAATCTGATTTTTATGCTCCTGTTATGTTTATCCACCCTCAGTTACTCAGAGGTTAGGATATCGTTAATAACAACTTCACCTGGAAATGAAACGCATACTCTTTTCGGTCATTCTTGTTTGCGTGTGATAAATTCAGATGCAAATTATGATAGGTTATACAATTATGGCCTGTTTGATTTTAAAACGCCTTTGTTTCCAATACGTTTTTTAAAAGGGGATTTAGAATATTGGTTAGGCAGAAAAACTTTAGAGCGATTTATTGAAGTTAATAACAAGGAAAAGCGCACCATTACTGAACAGCAACTCAATTTAAATCAAAACCAAGCCCTTCGAATATTTTCGTTTTTAGAAAAAAATGCCAAGTCTGAAAACAAATTTTATCGTTATTCATTTACTCAACGCAATTGTGCAACAGAGATTAGGGATATTTTTCTAGCTCAAGGTTTAATTGGTTCTAAGGATAAATTGACCAAAACTTATCGCCAACTTTTGAACGAATATATGCAGCATCACTACTGGTTCAGGTTTGGAATTAACATGCTGTTGGGGACCAAAGTTGAAGAGGTGATGACCTTTGAAGAACAGCTCTTTATGCCGGCAAAACTGTCAGATGCTGTGGCTGCGGCTCCAGGTCTTGTTTCAGAGACGCAACAATTGAATCAGGATTATGAATTAACAGAGTTTTCTTTCGTGAGATTCATTTGTTCACCATTGATAATTTTCGGTGCCTTGGCCCTTATTTGTTGGTTTTGGTCGCCGACTTGGTTGAGAGTTCTTGTCTACTTTGTATTCGGACTGACTGGAGTATTTATAACTTACATTTGGATAATCACTTTGCATCCTGAATTAACGAATAACTTCAATGTATTATGGTGCAATCCATTTTATCTATTTATGATACCTATAGCGATCAAAAAATTCAATCCAAAGTACTTGGTTTATATCTTATGGTCCTGTTTAGGCTTAACGATTGTTTTATGGATATCTGGAATACAACGATTTGATTATCAAATCATTTCTGTAGTCACCTTAATGACAATCATTTTATTGAAAGATTTAAAACGTTACCAATCTTTGAACTAAGACTTAAAAATGTTCGTGCCCACAGCAGGCTCTGAATGTTTTCTTGCTATCACAAGGGCAGGGTGCATTTTTTCTGATGCGATTCCTTTTCCATCCGAGATTTCTTTTGGCCATTTTCTGATCAAATATCTCACACATAAGTTGATATAATTCGGGATGCTTTTTCTCAAACAGTTTTGGTCTTTCAAAAAAGTACTCTGATGCAACTGCAAAAAATTCAGTCCTACTGGTTCCTCCATATGGTCTAATGTCTGATTTCCCCTCTCGTATTCTCTGAATTTCTTTATCCATCAAATCAATCCAAGGAATTACGAATTCTTTTCCAATTAATACATGAGGAATGCCATCAATTGAACCATCCATGTAGTCTATAAGGTGCGCCATTTCATGAACCGCTGTATTGTTCTTATCCTGTTCATTTCTAAATCCATGATGAAGCGTTCTTATAGAAATTGCCATTTTACCCTGCAAATAATCTCCCCCAACCATCCCAAGAATATTTCTTCCAGGACCTTTGGTTTCAAATTGATCATTGAAGGAATCTTCATACACTAACACTTCGTTTAAGTTCGTATACCACCAGTTTTTAAAATGAAAAATAGGAATAACAGCACTGGCCGCGAGTAAAATTTTATCTTTTTGGGTGATGTTGATTTGGATGCCAGTTACTCGAACGTTGAGTAGAAAAAAATGGACTTTGTATTCAAAATGGTCTTTGTCGCTGTCGTTTAACCCATGATAAAACCCAACGCTATCATTCAAGATAATTCTCCACATTTCAGGAAAAGGTTCTTTTGGTTTTTTCAACTTTGAAGGAGAGAAAAAATCTAGAGCCCACATAACAATGAGACCAAGTGCTGCAGCTATTAAAAAGGATATAGCATTCATTTATTCTACGCCATTGATAGTAAATTGTCTACCATTAAAATTGAATTCATCTTGAGCATTTAATCCTTGCATAGCTTTGGCTATAGGGCTGACAGGTGAAACGGCAAAAACAATTTGCTGATCAATTTCAATTTTACCAACGCTTATGGATATATAATAAATGCCTGAACTTGTACTCACTAAACTTCCAAGACTAACTTTTTTTGATCCAGATTCAGGAGTAAATTGTGCAAGGGCCATTTTATTTTTTTGGGCGGCTGCGAGTTGTTTAGATTTTTGTTCAACATCTAATTGCATCATTGCTCTTGCAGTATCATGTTTATCACCAGCCGTACTTTTGGTTTCAGTGTTTGCAGCATCTTGGGCCGAAGTAATAGCTGATTGAATACTGTCAATTTTCTCTTGCGCCCATTGCACACAGTGCTGATATAAAACTGTTTTATCCATTTATTATATGGTCGTGGAATTGTAATTCATGATTCACAATCACGTCCAAGCTTTTAGGATAAAATTAAACAATCGTTGTTTATAATGGTTATAAATACGAGATATTACTAAATTTGCCGGACGAAATGAAAGAAGACCTAATAAAAGATATAGAAGGAATGGACATTGAGCAAGTAGGGGACATGCACTTGTTCTCTTCAGGTGATACGCCTTTAAGAGCTGATGCGTTTGAGAAATCAGACGAAGAAAAAATGGCGATTATTGAAGAGAAGTTTGCAGAAATAATGGATGCCCTAGGTCTTGATTTGAATGACGACAGCTTAAAAGGTACTCCAAAAAGAGTCTCAAAAATGTTTGTCAAAGAAATATTCGGAGGATTGAATCCGGCAGCTGCACCGAAAAATTCAAATTTTGAGAACAAATACAACTATACAGAAATGTTAGTTGAGAAAGATATTACGGTGTATTCAACCTGTGAGCATCACTTTTTACCAATTGTAGGAAAAGCACACGTGGCGTATTTCTCAAACGGTAATGTGATTGGTTTATCAAAAATGAACCGAATCGTAGACTATTATGCAAAACGCCCACAAGTTCAAGAACGAATGACAATTCAAGTGGTGAAGCATTTACAAAAGTTTTTAGGAACTGAAGATGTGGCCTGTGTGATTGATGCAAAACATTTATGTGTAAATTCAAGAGGGATTAGAGATATCCAAAGTAGCACCGTAACAGGAGAATTTGGTGGGAAATTCCAAGAAGCTGCAGTTAAGCAAGAGTTTTTGAATTATATCTCCATGAAATTGGATTAAGATTATTAAATATTTTTAAATGTCCCGTTTTGACCACTGTCTTAACGGGATTTTTTTTACCTTCAAAATAATGAATTTGGCTACCAATCAAGCATTAAAAGTAGATACCTTAAATATTTTTTTAATGGCTGTGGCTTTGGTTGCTGCTATTGTTTTTCCCTTTGAATTGTTCATTTTAGCTTACGCCATTTTAGGCCCTTTGCATTACTTAACCGAAATTAACTGGCTTGAAAAAAAATCTTTTTTTGTTCCGCATAAAAAAATGATTTGGTGGTTTGTGATAATCACTGTCATCATTACGACACCCATTTTATTGACTAAACTACCTCAAACCAAGGTGTATTTTGATAAAGAATCTTTAATGTCAAAAATGATTTTGCATTCTATTCCTTTACTGTTTGCTACATTTTTTACGGCAATTGCTATGGTGATGAGCAAGAAATGGTGGGTGTACTTGACCTGTTTTATTGGATTCTTCATTCTCGGTGAATTGCTACTAGCTTACAGGCCTTATCTATTAATTGTAGGTTCACTTTTACCTTCATTGATCCACGTTTTTGTGTTTACTTTTTTATTCATGTTGTACGGTGCCTTAAAAGGAAAAAGTAAATTGGGGTTATTAGGTTCTTTTTGTTTGCTGCTGGTACCAGTAATCATCATTTTTTTACAAGTTAATCCAAGAGGATTTGACATTGCACTTTACTATAAACAAGCCTTTGATGCTTCTGGATTCTCGAATTTAAATTATTCGGTTGGATGGGTCGTTGGAGCTATGGAACAACCCGGTCAGTATTATCCCATAATTTCTGAAATCGGAATAAAAATTCAAATCTTCATTGCATTTGCCTATACTTATCATTACTTGAACTGGTTTTCAAAAACAACTGTGATTGGCTGGCATAAAAGTATTTCTAAGAAGAAGCTACTGGTAATTCTCGTGTTCTGGATTGCTTCTTTGCTGCTTTATTGGTACAGTTTCTATGTCGGATTTCTATTACTGTTGTTTTTGAGTTACTTACATGTAATACTCGAGTTTCCTTTGAACGTGACTTCAATAAAAGAAATTGGTAGTCAACTTTTAAGACTGAATAAATCTTCCTAAATCTTTTAATGCTTACAGCTAAGGCTATTATTGCATTTCCCGTTTTGGCATAGCTTTTGTTAAAAATCTGTTAAATTTTTTAACTCAAAACAGATCGCAATTATGAAAACAGTAAAATTATTGCTGCTTGGATGCACGCTTGCATCCGCTACAATTTCTTTTTCCCAAAATGAAGGGAAAGACTTTTTAAAAAATTATAAATCACCTGAATTTCGGATGCGCCAGCTAACAGTTGGAGGCGGTGGGTATGCTGGTGGTTCACAAAATAATTCTAATTCAGTAAATTCGAACTATTATCAAGAATGGCATGAAGGCCGCTTTGGATTTGGCTCATCATTTAAGAATGTAATTAATTCACCAAAATATCAGGGGTACAGCTCTTCTTCACTTGGTCTGAATTTCGCCTATCGTCTATTTAATGGCACAGGATATCGAGCACTAGGATTAAGGGCGTCTTATTCAGGCGAGAATCGTTTTTACTTAAGGCCTAAATTATTTTTTGGATTCCATAATTATACTGTAGTCGAACCTGCGTATAATACAGAAATTGGACCCTCCGATAAATATTTTAAAATGAGAGTAAATTCCACCCCAGAAATAACTTTAGGTTTAGGCCGTGTGGAGTTTGCTTATTTTGCTAGGCAGGCTATGGATATCGATCGGCTATTGTCTAAAACAGGGCAATTGTCACAAGCTTTCACACCTGATCAATTAAAAGTACTTGCAGACCGAATTGGTAAATTAAGAAATAGCAGATTTTTGGATTCAAGACTCTTTCGAATTAAACAACTTGAAATGATAGACAGTACCTTGAGTGAATTTGGTATAGTGAATGAGAGGGGCATGTCTTATTTTTCTAGGTTAAATGATGCAATGTTTTATGCCAATCCGTTTGGCAGATTATCAGGGTTTAGAGCAGAACTAGGAGTTAGTGCATCTCCAAATTATAGTATTCTCGATCCTGATAATAATGAGTGGTCTAATCATAGCAAAGTATTGATGAAAGTAGATTACTACCTTCCGGTTTCCTATGCTATCCAAAGTGATATTTCTTTCGAAGGTAGCTATGGTCATAGGGTAAGAAAATCAGGTCTCCTTTCTACACATGAAGATGTTGTTTCATTTAGTGCAACATATTCATTTGGTTGGTACCCTACAACAAGAACCAGTTTAGTGCTCACGGGAACAGGTTCTTATGTAAATGCATTGGACCTTTCTGCAGGAACTAACGCCAGTGTTTCATTAAAGTATTATTATTATATAAGTCCAGAAACGAGATTCAATATAAGAGGAGGGTACTCGTATCGTTCTTCAGAATTTGAAGATCTCCCAGAAACTAACTTATTTAACGAAAGTGAAATATTTAATTTGCGACAAGGATATTCGTTTTCAATAGGTCTGAATCACGCCATATTCTAAAGGCCGTCAACTAACTTCTTCACATCATCTGCAAAGCGGTCTACCCAAAGTTGGTACTGCTTTGCAGAAGGGTGTAAGCCATCTTTTGCAACAAGGTTTTTGTCTGACAAGCCTTTTCTAGAGATGTCTGTGATATTATAAAATGCAACATCCTTTTCTTTTGCGATTCTTTCGCAGATTTCATTGTAAGCATCTAATCGTTTACTGATTTTTGGTTTGTTAGAGGAGCCGTATGGAGTGTATCCATAATCTGGGATACTGACAACAAACACTCCATTTTTGCCATGTTTACACTGTTTAATCGCGAAATCTAGAGTCTCTTTGAATTGTGGCTCAAAACTTTGCGGCGACTGGCCCTGAAATTCATTATTGACTCCAATTAACAAAGAGACCAAGTCAAATTTCTCTTTCTTTAGTTCCGATTTTGCCGCTGCCAAGAGATTATCTGTTCTCCAGCCAGTTCGGGCAATGATTTTAGGTGTAGATACCCTGATGTCCGATTTGTTGAGTTGTTCTTGCAACTGAATTGGCCAACGTAATTCAGGCTCTACAGATTCGCAAATCGTATAGGAATCACCAAGAGCTAAATAAGATATCGCTTTCTCGTCTTGAGTTTTAGAACAGGCCCAGCTCAAGCACAAGGCTGTTGCAATTAATAATGTCGGTAAAAGTAGTTTTTGAGTGGTCATGCATTAGTTACGATTGAAATTCTGTTTTGGATGTTTTTATCGAATAAATTCTATTGAACCTTCGGTATGCCCGCTTATCATTCTTCAAATAAATGTTGAAGAGAGAATAAGTAAATTGCAGCAAATTAACGTTTATGAAATTTTTCCAATTACTCCTTTGTCTTTTAATAAGCAGTGTCTCATTCTCTCAAAAAGTAGATATGTCCATTTTCGGTGAAATGAAAGCACGTTCTATTGGACCAGCTGGAATGAGCGGCCGTGTAACCTGCATTGATGTTATTGAATCAGATCCAAACACAATTTTTATTGGAACTGCATCTGGTGGCGTTTGGAAATCTACAAGTGGAGGTGCAACTTGGGAACCGATAGCGGATACCATTGGAACCTTAAATATTGGTTCATTAGCTATACAACAATCCAATCCATCAGTGATATGGGTAGGAACAGGAGAGGGGAACCCGAGAAACAGTCAGAGTAGCGGATTTGGATTGTATCGTACACTAGATGGCGGCAAAAATTGGGAGCTAATGGGGTTAGAGAACACCCGAAATATTCACCGAGTAATCGTGCATCCATCTGACCCAAATACGGTTTGGGTAGGAGCTCAAGGTCCAGCCTGGGGAGATAATGAGAACAGAGGGGTCTATAAAACTACAGATGGTGGAAAAACCTGGAAGAATGTCCTTAAAGGTGCTGCAGGGGTGGGAATTGCTGATTTAGTAATTGATCCTAACAATCCAAATAAATTAATTGCCAGCATGTGGGAGTTTAGAAGAAATCCATGGACCTTTAACTCTGGGGGAGAAGGCTCAGGAATGTTTATTACACATGATGGTGGTGAGACTTGGGTGGAAAGAACCGAAAAAGACGGATTGCCGAAAGGAAATTTAGGAAGAATGGGCTTGGCAATTGCTCCATCAAATTCAGAACGTGTTTATGCCCTCATTGAGGCTGAGAAAAATGAAGTGTATCGAAGTGATGATGGCGGTTTTAATTGGGTCTCTGTTTCTAAAGATGAGAATGCATTTAATCGACCATTTTATTACAGCGACATATTTGTTGATCCTGAAAATGAAAATCGTGTTTATAGTTTGTGGTCAAGAGTTTCACAATCAGAAGATGGCGGTAAAACTTGGAAAGTGATCATTCCTTATTACAGTGTTCATCCAGATAATCATGCTTTTTGGATCCATCCTAATGATCCATCTTACATTATTCTAGGTAATGATGGTGGAATGGCAATATCAAGAGATAGAGCCGATACTTGGAGACATATTGAAAATTTACCCTTAGCGCAATATTATCACATCAATGTTGATAATGAATTACCTTATAATGTTTATGGAGGAATGCAAGATAACGGTTCATGGAGAGGGCCGGGTTATTTATGGAGTAGAAATGGAATTCGTAATGTTTATTTTGAAGGATTGAGTGGAGGAGATGGGTTTGATGTGGTGCCGGACCCAGATGATGCGAGCAGGTATGGGTATTCTATGAGTCAACAAGGATATGTGCAACGCTATGATTTGAAAACAGGATATAGCAAAGGAATACGTCCAACAATTGCAGATACGATTGAATTAAGATTCAATTGGAATGCACCAATAGCTCAAGATGCCACCGATAATAATACCATTTATTTTGGATCTCAGTTTGTTCATAAAAGTTCAGATAAAGGAGATAGTTGGACAACCATATCACCTGATTTAACCACCAACGACACCTCCAAACAGCAGCAGTTAAAAAGTGGCGGTTTAACTTTTGATGTGACGGGAGCAGAAAATTATACCACCTTGACATGTATCAATCCAAGTAAAAAAGACAACCAGGTTATTTGGGTGGGGTCTGATGACGGTAGATTGAGTCTTACTCAAGATGGCGGTAAAACTTGGAAGTCATTGGAAGGTAAATTGCCAGGGATGCCGAAAGGAGCTTGGATTCCGCAGATCCATCCTTCGAACCATGATGTCAACGAAGCATTCGTGGTAGTGAATGATTACCGAAGAAATGACTGGCAACCTGGGGAAATCGTTTAAGCGCATTGCTAACGAAGAAGATTTTCCGGGATATTGTTTAAGTGTAATTCAAGATCCAATAGAACCAAAGCTAGTTTTTGCTGGGACAGAGCATGGTCTTTACATTTCATTTGACAAAGGTGAAAATTGGAATCATTGGAATGGAGGATATCCTAATGTAAGTACCATGGATATGAAAATTCAGGAGCGTGAGAGTGATTTGATTATAGGAACCTTTGGAAGGGCTGCCTACGTGTTGGATAACATAGATCCGTTCAGAGCAATGGTGAAGAAAGGGGAACAATCATGGAAAAATGATTCTTTGGTAACTTTTGAAATTCCAGATGCCTATATGGCAAGTAATAAACGATTGGGCTTGACTTTTACCGGTGATGCTTATTATGAAGGAGAAAACAGGCCAACGGGAGCTCGTATTTACACTTACTTTAATGCCAGCGGCAAAGAAGAGTCTACCGAAGGGAAAATGAGAGTTTTCAATTCAAATGGAGATACCATTAGAACAAGAAAAGTTGACTTAAAAGATGGGGTAAATTATTTAGTGTGGTGGTTGGATCAAAAAAGTGTTCGACAAGCAGATGTTCCTAAGCCTAAGAAAGAAAAAGAATTTGGAAGAAGACCGGTGCTGCCAGGAGAATATACTGTTGAGATATCAGTAGGAGATTTAAAAAGTTCTCAGAAAGTTGTGGTTAAGTCAGACCCTCGATTAACTGTTACATTGAGCGATCTTCAAAAACGACAAGACCGCTTTGATCAAGTTGAAGGATTAATGGCTAAGGTAACAGAGATGGCAGATGGCTTAAGGGAGAATAAAGCGACCATAAAAAGAGTGAATGGTTTGTTGCCAACTGAAAAAGATTCAAGTGAAAAGAGTTTAGTGAAAACAGGTAAGGAATTAGATAAACAAATGCAGACTTTCTTAGACGAAATCATTGGTAAGCAAAATGTCAAAGGAATTTTCAGAAATAGTGATATCGTAACGGCCAAAATCAATAATTCATTATGGACAGCCTGGGGCTCTTTGGCTGGAAACCAACAAGCCTTTAATAATTACTATACAAAAGCAGAATCTGCCTATAATGAAGTGAAATCAAGAGTAGACGAGTTTATAGCAAACGAATGGAGTAACTATAAAAAATCAGTAGAAGCCACAGATTTCGATTTGTTTAGAGAATAAATTTATGATCAATGATGAATTTCAGCGTTATTTGTTGGCAATTACAAAATCCAGCAAGTGTATCAAAACCGAAGTCATCCAATCACTTTGGAGCGGTTATGGTGAAATTGCTCGATTTAAGCTGTTCGATTCATCATTTGACACTGTCGTTGTAAAATGTATTTCCCCAAATAAGATTGATAAACACCCAAGAGGATGGAATACTACGTTTTCGCATCAACGAAAGTTAACATCCTATCAGGTTGAGACTAGTTTTTATAAGAACTTTAGCAGCCAGTGCAAAGACTCTTGCAGCGTTCCATCAATGATTGGTGCATTCGAGAAAGATGGTAATCAATGGATTATTCTTGAAGATTTAGACCTCAATTATCCGATTCAAAAAACACAAGTTTCAATAAAAGAAGTGAAGTGGTGTTTGAAATGGTTGGCGGGGTTTCATGCTCAATTCATGAACGCTGAACCGAAAGGATTATGGGAGATCGGAACTTATTGGCATTTGGCTACACGGCCAGATGAATTTGAAGCAATGAATCATCCTGAATTAAAGGCCAAGGCA
>JAUHXX010000342.1 GCA_030426825.1 Bacteroidia bacterium
CTCCGATTGTGCACTGGACTTATCAAAATATTGAATCCAACAAAATTCAAATTGATATCAAACGACAAGAAGAAATTAAGCAATAACCCGTAAGCGTTTTTTTAATTCTTCAATTCGTGCTTCTTTGCCTGGCTGCCTTAGATTGAGTGCAGAAGTAGTATAATACTGATGTTTATTTTCAAGATAGTCAATTTGCATTTCAATTTTTTCTCGTTCCGTTAATTCGGCGTGAAAGCTATCGTTTTCTTTAAAAAGTCGTCCGGCAATCACATGGTAATCGGCTCTCCCCAAGTAATCGTGATCTGCATCACACATAATTTGTTCCATTAGGTTGGTCGGTTCAATATCTACACTAGTTGAGAGAATCATTTTACAGACGATATCGATATATTCCTCATTATAGCCGAATTCTGTACCATATTTTTCAAATAATTTGGCGCCAATATTCTCATTGTCATCATATTTTACCAGATAACCACTATCGTGAAATAAGGCAGCCGTTCTGCACAGCATAGTCTCTTCATCATTCAGATTTTCGAGCTGAGCATATTTGATAATCGCTTCTTCAACATTTAAAGTGTGCTCATACGAATGGTAAATCAGATTATCATCTAATTCAGCCTTGAGTTTGTTTAGTATGAATGAGCGCATGCCATCAAAATCAGCTTTGGGCAAGCCAACTTTCACTCTTAAATCTTGGTTAGGGTTGATGCCTCTGCCGTAAAAAGAGTGCTCGAGTTTGATGCGATTTAAAAAGTGCATGCCCACCTTACCTCTATTTTTAACCGCTATTTCACCTCTGCTTTCACAATCAAAATAGGTTTTTATCTGCTCGTAAAAGTCATGAGAAATATTAATGGTGTTGTTTTCTGCGTTTTGCTCACATCTGGCCGCCACATTCACGGTATCTCCCCAAACATCAAAGCTAAACTTATGTTGACCAACTACACCGGCTACCAAAGGTCCGGAATGAATACCGATTCGAATCTCCCAAAAATCCCTGTTCATGGCTTTTGAAGTTTCCATTTCAGTATGCATAAAGTGTTGAATTTCTACAGCCGCTAGAGCTGTTCTAATGGCATGATGTGGTGCTTTTTCAGTTACCCCACCGACAGCCATATAGGCGTCACCAATGGTTTTAATTTTCTCTAGTTTGTACCGTTTGATGATTTCATCAAATTTGGTGAAGTAATAATCTAATTTTTTAATCAGCAGATCCGGATTCATGTCTCGTGTAATTTGCGAGAACTTCACAAAATCTGTGAACAAGACCGTGGCATTTGAAAATTTCTTTGGAGATGACTTACCGTGAACACTGAACTCTTTCAATGTTTGGCTGGGTAAGATGTTCTCTAATAGTTTTGAAACACGCTTTTGTTTCTGGCTTAAATATTTGTATACCCCGATTTTAGTTTGCACCAATTTGGGGTGAAATGGTTTTTGTAAAAAATCAACCGCACCTTTCTTTGAGTGATCAATTGCGTCATACAATCTTTCGTTAGACGAGGAGGTAACAATGATATTGATGTTTAGTATTTGATCTCGTGAGTTGATCCACCTGATAATCTCCCGTTGATCAATGTTTTCATTATCTAAATCCAATAATACAATTGATATCTCTTTGGATTGGAGTAACTCTAAGGCTTCTTTGTTGTTTTCTGCGGTGAATATGTTGTTGCCTGGTTTTCTAAGAATTGCGAGTAGATCCAATAAATCATTCGGATTCGCTTCAATCAACAAGATGTTGCATATTTTATCCAGCATGTAGCAAAGGCTTAGTGAATCAAATATACGAAAACCCTCATGTTACTGGGAGAAAGGCTAAATTTAAATTTCCCACAAGTCATCTTTAGCAACCCATCCTTTATTCCCATTGATTTCAATTTGTTGCCATTCACCATCTTTGCTGATGAGTTTAATTTTAGCCCCAGCTCCTAAACTGAAAGATGTTTTAGCGTCCTCAATTGGTGACATTTTCACATCTGCTGTTTTCGAAATAATTACGCCTTCTGTTCGGTTGTTTAATCGAGCCTTCTGCATCCCCGCAAAAATGACCGAACCGAACATGATGACTGCACAAATGGATGCCGATAAAAGAATGATGTTTTTACGTGAGCCCGCTTTTGAGCGCAGGAACAATATCACTAAAAAGGCCAAAACGAATGAACTTATTATGCTCAAATACGACCAAAAGTTGATGTTTTCTGAATACAATAATCCATCAATCCAATGACCTAGGCCTTGTCGCGAGATATCTATTTTATCTATTGTTTGAGCGTTTACAAATTCTAAATTGAACAGTGCATCCTCATGGTCAGGGTCAAGTTTTAATGCTGATTCATAGGCCCAAATAGCTCTACCTATATCCTTGTTGCGGTAATGAGCGTTGCCTAAATTATAGTACAAATCGGCACTGTGTTTTTCATCTGCAATGATAGCAGAATAGGCATCTATCGCCTCAGTATAATTGCCCTCTTCATACAAGTTATTAGCGTTTTCAAATGACCCCTGTCCGTAAGAAACAGTGGAGATTAAAAAGATATGGATGATGAGCGCTTTCATTAGATCTTTCCGTTAATAGATTTGAAAAATGATTCGGTTTCAGCAATTAATTGATCCACATTCTCTGAAGACATTGGGGCAAATTGGGCCATTTCTATCTTATCCCAAATTGTCGCAAACTGATCACAAAGACTTTGGTCAATTGCTTTACTATTGAGGAGACTTAAAATGTTTGATTTTGAAAGGCCTGAACGTCCCACTTTAAGATGAGTCATCAAATAATCATCTAGAGTAGCTTTTAATTGTTTGATGTTTTCTTTAGGATCTGCTGATTTTCCTTGTTTTTTAATTTGCTTAATGTCTTTAACTGCAGTTTTTCGAACTGTTTTTTGCGCTTGTTGGTTCAATTCTTCATCTGTTTGTTTCGATTTTTTTCTTCTAATAATAAAGAAGATAAAGGCAAAGCCTAACGGAGCTAACATTAGCAAGTAGTAAAACAATCCACCAAAAAACTGCTCTCCTAATTGAAAGAAATCAACGTCTTTTTTATGGATAAACCGAATGTCATCTTCTGTAAACTCAGTTTGAGCTTCGGGCCCATGAACTGCTACATCATTACCTTTAGTCACATCTATTGTAAAGGCTTCCGTGGTCACTGCTTTAATTTTTTGTTCTACTAAACTGTAATAAGCGAACGAATAGGGTAGGATAGAGTACTGACCTTCTTTTGTTGGTGTAATCACAAAGGTGTACTCCGCATTTCCTTCAATTCCTTTTTCAGTTGCTTGAAAATTCTCTGTGTATTCAGGGTCAGAAACCAGAAAGCTTTCTGGAAACAGGAATGATGGATCTTGAAAATGATGAAAGTTGCCGCTACCTGAAACTTTTACTTTTAGCTCTATGGCTCTATTCGCTTGTGTTTTGGTTTTACTGATGGTATGCGTTAATTCAAAATCACCCACCATGCCATAAAAATTCTCAGGCTTTTCACCGGGAATTGGATTGACTTTAATCTCTTCGGCGTTAGAGTAATCTTCAAAATAAGAAGAATTTAAAAAGTCATATTGATCTACCGCGCGCCCAAAATAT